>DATNPP010000464.1:0-2141 GCA_036703175.1 Oscillatoriaceae cyanobacterium | reverse complement strand
GGACGACAACTTCGAGCGCGCACGCGAGATGTTGGGCCGCTTTTTCGCAGCCTGCTACCCGCGCCACGTCGCACGCGACCTTGGCATCGAGCGCCGCCACTCGTGGCGCCGCTACCGTCGCGGCATGCTGGCCGTCGGGCGCATCGATTATGCCTGCTTGCTCGAAAACGGCGCGATGGAGCTTGTGGATTGGAAGACCGGCCGCCGCAAAGGCGGCGTCGAGGATCTCGACCAAGACTTACAGGTGCTTTTCTATCGGTCTCTCGGCGCCGAGGCCTATGCCCATCTCGCGCCACGCAGCATCCGAGTCACGCTGTACTTCCTCGGCTCGGGCGCCCCGCTGACGGTGGATCTCGAACGCGAGGATTTCGAGGCCGGCTGGAATCGAATCGAGGCGATCGCCACCGCGATTCGAGAGGCCATGGCGGCCGTGAGTGCCGGCATGCCTCTGCTCGAGGCCTTTCCGCCTCGGAGGGGAGTTCAGTGCTCCCTTTGCCCGATCGGCGCACACTGCGATGCCCTGGCTTCCGCCGGAAAACTCGTCGTTCCGCCTGAAGGAGGTGCGGCGTGATCGTCGCGTTCGATCCGGTTTCCAAAGAGCTGATCATCGACCCGGAGAACGGGCTCGAGCCGCTCGCGATCAGCGCGATCGGTCTCGAGGCGCGCTACTACGCGGACGACGGCATGTTTTCGGTGCTGCTCGGTGAACGCAGCCTCGACATTCGCTTCATCCCCGCCCCTGACGGCCGCTTCAGAGCGCGCGCCGACGTCCTCGATCCGAACCACTGGCTCGTTCGGATCGAAGAGGAGCCAGGCGCCGATGCGCCGGGCTCCAAGAACTGAAGACCTAGAGAAGGAGTTTTTATGGCTAACAAACACAAACCCCGCAAACGTATCGACGCCGAGTGCTTTCGGCTCGTCGACGGTACCGGTAAGATCCGGGCCAAGCTCGATGTCGTGCAGGGCGACGCCGCCCTCCGCATGTACGATGACTGGGGTTCGATTCGATTGAAAGCGGACGTGGACGCGAACGGCACGCCCTCCCTGACGCTCTACGATGGCAACAGTGAGGTTCGCGTGTTCATCAAGATCCAACCTGACGGCCGCGTTGGGCTCGGCATCCTTGGAGAGCACGGCGAGCCGCAACTCGGTCTCGGCGTCGACGCCGACAAGCCCCTCCTCGTCGTGCACGACCCGTCGGGCGCCTGCGTCCGCATGACGGTCAGCATCGTCGATGGGCGCCTGCATTTCGAGGAAGAGCATCAGCCCTAGGTTTCGTCCTGCAGTTCCGCGAGAAAGGCCAGCAGCCTTCGCTGTTTGGCGGTGGGGAGCGCCTGAAAGGAGGTCAAAAGGCGGCGCTCCTCTTCTCCTCTCGGCACGCCAGGAAGCCTGTAGCCGGCACGATCGAGCACTTCGATGGCGTCGATGCCGTAGGCCGAGGCGATCTTGAACAAGGTTGCGATCGCCGGCGTGCAAGGGCGACCGGTGTGCTGGTCGATTCCGGCCTCGAAGTCGAGGAGCCGGCTGTGCGCGATCCCGATCGCCCGCGCCGCCTCGCGCAAGCCGAGGCCCCTAGCGGTGCGCAAGTCAGAAAGATATTCGGAAAAGGACGCGGACGGTTGCTCGGTCACGCTCCTATCCTATTGCGGATCAATGGTCGTGATCCCGACCACAGTGGGTACAATGTTCTTGCTTGCCGAACGAGGAGGGAGACGCTGTCGTGCTGGTTCAGCCCGAATTAGTTGGCGACGCCCTCGCCGCGCGGACGAATGGCGGCAATCAGCCGGAGCGCGAGCGCCTTGTCTTCGTCGTCGAGTTCCGCAAAAAGATCGAGCAGCAGCATGGCGCGCATTTCCAGTTCTGGCTTTTCGCGCGAGTAGCCCGCGTGTTCGAGCAGATT
Organism: Oscillatoriaceae cyanobacterium; assembly: GCA_036703175.1. Lineage (GTDB taxonomy): Bacteria > Cyanobacteriota > Sericytochromatia > S15B-MN24 > JAQBPE01 > DATNPP01. The sequence continues at coordinate 241 of DATNPP010000464.1, read as the reverse complement.
GTCGACCGGAACTCCGAGCGCGAGCGCCATGCGTCGGACCACCTCGCGAGAGGGGCGTGTGGCGTGGCCAGTGCCGCGCGACAAGCCGCGCTCGAGTTCGCTCAAGCGCATGTGACTCAACTCGAAGCGCCTCGCCGCCTCGCGGAGCGACCACCCGCGCCGCAAGCGATAGTCCTGAATTAGCTTTCCAAACGCCTCAGGCGTCACGATCGCCACCTCCTTGGGTGGAGGTGAGGTTACC
>DATNPP010000445.1:0-2244 GCA_036703175.1 Oscillatoriaceae cyanobacterium | reverse complement strand
TACTGAGCTACCGCTCGTTCTTTCTGCTGTTGGAACGATGGAACTCGACGGCGGCGGCCATGCGATTACGTGGCGGCTGGTCCTGGCGCCGGATGGATCGGAGCATCGCCAATTTGGGCTCGGCGTTGGGCAGCTTGCTTGTTACGGCGCTGGCACGCGGGGAGGCCCTCTACGACGCGATGCGCGTGCGTGGTTACCGGGGCAGGATCGGGACCGAGCTGCCCTGGTCGCCTCGCGCAAACGATGCCCTCCCGCTGCTGCCCGGGGCCGTCGGGTTCGGCCTGTCGGTCGCGCGTTCGGACCGGGCCGCGCCCTACGTCCTCCTCGTCCTGCTGATCCTGTTCCTGCTGGGAGAGGGGAGGCGCCGATGGCGGCCTTGATCGAATGCGAGAATTTGGAAGCCCGCTATGCGGGCGGCAAGCAATTTCGGTTCGCGGGCCACTTCCAGCTTGCCCCTGGGGAGCGCGTGGCGCTCATCGGGGCGAACGGCAGCGGCAAGACCACCCTCTTGCGCTTGATTTGCGGGCTGCTCGCGCCCACAGGCGGCCGACTCGAGGTTTTCGGAAAATCACCGTCGCGTGACTTCGCGGCCGTGCGCGATCGCCTCGCGGTCTTGATGCAGGACGTCGACGATCAATTGATCGCGCCGACGGTCGCTGAGGATATTGCCTTCACGCCGCTCAACCGGGGCTGGGAGGCGGAGCGAATCGCTCGCGAGGTCGATCGGATCCTGGCCCCATTCGGCCTGACCGAGCTGCGCGATCGCCCCGTGCACGACCTTAGCGGCGGCGAACGCGTGAGGGTGGCGCTGGCCGGCGTGATGATCGTACGGCCGGAATTGATGCTGTTGGACGAGCCCTTCGAGCACCTGGACGCGTGCGCCAAGCGCGAGGTGCTCGATCTCATCGCGCGCTTCGCCGCGACGGGTATCGGCATCCTGCTATCGACCCATCAGATCAACGTCGTGCCCGAGTTTGCGGACCGCGTTGTCGTGCTTGGCAAGGGCGGGACGATTGCCGTTCAGGGCCCACCGGCGGAGGTCTTCGCGCGAACCGCAGAGCTTGCCAGCCATGCCATCGAGCCACCCGTCTTGGCGGCCTTGTTCGAGGGCCTGCCCCTGAAGGGCGTGCGACCGCCGCGCACCGTGGCCGAGGCACGCAGCGTCCTCTTGGAAATGCTTGGTTCTCGTGGCGTGTAACCCGTCGCAACAGCGGAGCCTGTATCGAGCCCGCCAGTTCAACGTCTAACGCCTTGCCGATGTCCAGTTGAGGACACTGGCTCTCGAGCTGCATTCGCCAGGCCTCGCATGAACCATCCGTGGCGTCAATCGGACCTTGGCGGCCACCTCGGCAACCACATGGAAGTCTGCGCCTCGCATAGAGCGAACGCTGGCACAGGAAGATCAGCCGCTATCACACTTCTCAACGGCATGCGCGCCCCAAGCATCGAGCGTGCCTACCTTGTCACGAGGCTTTGAGCGTCACGAGCGTCGACGGATCGGTTTCGGACACGATCGCTTCAAGCATGTTTGGCGTCAGCACCTCGTCCTGCCCGCTGGCGGCGAAATCCGCCGGGATGAAGTACTTCTTATCGAAACTGCCCTTGATCTGGTAATCGAGCAGCGGCACGTCGGCCGTGATGTTGGGCAGGTACGACGGAATCTTCACCGACGCGAAGTCCACCGAGGTGTGCGAGACGCTGGGCTTCTCCAGCCCCCAGGCGCCGGCGATCGCGTTGACGAGCTTGTCCGCCTGGTCGGACGTCGACGTGATCGTTACCGGACCTTTGCCCGGCGGCTGCAGGGGGCCGCTCGTCGGCTGGCTAGGTGCAAGTTGGTATGGAATGCTCGGGATTTCCGAGACATCCGCACCGTACACGACGTCGAGCGTCATGCTCCCGGTGCTCCCCTTGCTCGGATCCGGATCGGACGGAGACTTGAAGACGACGTCGATCTTGAGAGGCTCAAAGTCCTGAGTGGCGTCGTAGCCCGGCAGATGCGCCGCATCGAGCGGCAACGCCAACGGGTTGCCCTGCTTGATGCTGCTGGTGGTCGTCGAAGTCTGTTGCGTCCTCGTGTTGGTGACCGTGATGGTCACCGTGGCATCCTCGGTCGAGTTCACGTAGGCCGTATCGCCCAGGTGCATGACGCTGTTCGCCTGAATGGCGGGGGGCCCGCTTCGAGCCGTGGGCGCGAAAGTCGGCGTCGACGAACATCCGACGAGCGTGAGCAGTGCCAGCAACGGC
>DATNPP010000441.1:0-10921 GCA_036703175.1 Oscillatoriaceae cyanobacterium | reverse complement strand
CATGGAGGCGGCCGTAAAACCGTTCCATCACCAGGATCTGCCGGGCGCGATTCATGTTTCCCGTCGCGCGGAGGCGGGTTTCCAGGGCCTGCTTGAATGCTTCCGGCGTGTTGTATTGACGGGCGGCGCTCACGGCGTGGGTGCCCCCTTCTTGAGTGTCTCGATTTCGGAGAGGTTCACAAGGCCACGCTCAACGGCCTGGCGGATGGCCGCTTCCAGGATATTCGGGAGCGCATGGTCCTCGACGCAGTCCTGGAGCGTGCGCAGAGGGGTGGTCACCGGTACGGGGCCATGCCATGCCACCTCGTCCGGCTTGTAATTGCGGAAGGCCAGTGCTACACCCTGGGGCACTCGCAGTCGGCGGTGGCGCCACTTCGCCGGCACTGTCAGGTGGTGATTGGCCGGCAGCACATCCGATAGGCCGTGGAGCTGAAGGGCGGTCTCATTGGAGAATACGCCGGTCTTTTCGGTCCAGAGCCAGATTGTGACGAGGTCCTCCTGTTCCGTGACGGGGAAGTGCCGGAGACGAAAAATTCCCCGCCCTGCGCGCTCAACCCGCCTGCCACAGTGATACTGGAGCAGCGGTGCGGAAAACCCTACGGCAACGGCATCGCCGAGAGTAAAGTAGCCCGCCTGTGCGGCGGCAATCTCGTAAAGGGCATCCCAGTCGGGAGGGGCGCCTTCGTTCTTCATTCGTGGCATGCATAAACATTAAAACCTATTTTATCTTTGTGTGCAAGCGCGAAGCGTCGCCGAGCCCAAGGATTCGGGCAGCCGAGAAGCAAGCAAAAAACCGGAGTTAGCGGTGGGGAGCGTCTTCCGTCGTCTGGGTGGAATGTTGCAAAGCGTCGGTTTCGAATGTTAGATACCGACGCTTTGCAACAGGTGCCTATGGAAGCTTATGGCTCACAAGGTCAAGAAGAGCAAATCCTGGCGATCGCCGACCGCCCTTTGATGAGCTCCCTTTGACCGTTGACGGCTGAAACGCCCGTGCGAGACTTCTTCCGGAAAGCAAAGGATGCAGACAAAGTCGCCCGAGCGAATGGTGTAGACCGCGCGCTGGGTGCTCGTCAGCCGTTTTCTCCGTTGGCCCAGATGTCGTCGAGGTGATCGGCGTAAAAGCTCAAGGGCTTCGAATATGCCCGGATGTGCGGATCTTCGCTCGAGCGAACTAGCTCCTGAACGAGGAGTTCGGTCGCCTCGCGGTGCTTCTTGCGATTGTAGAGCGTGATTGCCAGGAGTGCACGGACGGCGCCATTCTTCGGATAGGTTTCTGTGGCCTGTTTTAGAACGGCCTCCGCCCTTTCGTATTCGCCAATGCAGCGATAGGTACTCCCGAGATTCGTCATCGCCGCCTCGCGTTTTGGCTCAGGCAATCCCAAAGCTAACGCTTGCTCGTAGAGCGGCACCGCTTCCGTTTCCAATCCCATACCATCATGTTGGCAGGCGCAGAAGTAATGAATCAGTGGATCGCCCGCATTTCGCCGAACAAGCGCTAACAGCTCCTGACGCGCTGATTCGGCTTCCGGCAACGTGACTAACTCTGCCGCCCGCTCATGATCGGACAAGGGATTGCTCCTTTCTCGGTGGAAACCGAACGTTCAGCATCGGTTTCATCAAGTCGGTGAATTCGCCCCGTCGGCGCCAGGCATCTCGGCCACGGCTCCAGGGAACGTGGCGTGTTGCGGCAATCCGTCAGCGATACGATAATAATCCCCCTTGTCGGCCACCCAAATGTGAAGCCCCAAGGTGGTGTCTGTGGGCTGGTCGAACGCGCCCATCGCGATGCCAATCCAATCGTGCTTGATCGGTTCCCAGAAGAGCGAGGACCCGCACGTGGAACAAAAACCGCGCCTGACGTCTTCGCGAGCGTGAAACCACGTGAGGTTTTCCGAGCCGTGGATGGTCACCGCAGAGCGGGGCACGTCCGTCGAAACGAAGAAATGGCCCGAGAACTTACGACAGTCCGAGCAATGACAGGCATCGGGGCCGGAGAGAGCGCCGTTGACCTCGAAGCGGATGCGCCCGCAAAGGCAAGATCCGGTGTGCATAAAGCTCCTTCATCCTGGCCGTCTTCGTTCGCATTTTGCCCAAGACAGCCGCCTGGCTCACGGATCGATGAACCAAGCGTTTCGCCTGTTTCCTTTGGGTACAAGGCCAGATGCAGGAGATGGCCCACGGCCGGCTCGCGGTGGATCGCTCGCGTCGAAAGGCGACCCTGGCGAACATGGTAACCTGGAAGAGGCCGAGGGACGCGACGGTGCCGCCGGCACCGCCAGAACGAAATCAATTTCTTGGAGGAACGCATGGGACGCAAGTGGGAGAACATCAAGCGCTCGAAGGGCAAGCTAGATTAGGCCCGTAGCGCGGTCTTTGCCCGGATCTCGCGCAAGATTATCGTCGCGGCGCGCCATGGCGGCGGCGACCCTGCCGGCAACTTCCGATTGCGGCAGGCGATCGATCGGGCGAAGGTGTCCGGGTTGCCGAACGAGAACATCGCGCGGGCGATCCGGAAGGGCACTGGCGAGGAAAGCTCCGAGACCTTCGAGGAAGTGACGTACGAGGGCTATGGCCCGGGCGGGGCGGCGATCGTCATCGAGGCGATGACGGACAACCGCCACCGGACGGCCGGCGACGTGCGCGCGGCGTTCAACAAGGCGGGCGGGAACATGGGCGAGACCGGCTGCGTGGGCTGGATGTTCCGCCGCGTGGGCGTGGTGGTGGTGCCGAACGAGGACGGGAAGCATTCCGAGGAGGACCTCCTTCTCCTGGCCGCCGATGCCGGCGCCGAGGACCTTCGGACGGAGGACGGCGAGATCGTCATCGAATGTCCCCCTGAGGCCCTCGAGGCCGTCACCGAGGCCCTTCGCGCCGCCAAGGTGCCCATCGCCAGCGCCGACGTCTCCCTCGTCCCTGCCAACACCGTCATGGTCGAGGACCGCGATATCGCCAAGAAGCTCGTCAAGCTGATGGACACCTTGGACGACCTCGGTGACGTTCAGAGCGTGACTTCAAACTTTGATATGCCAGAGGCGTTGATGGCGGAGCTAGCGCACGCCTAGCAGCTCGCTGAACTGGCCCAATTCTCGGACAATGCCGCGAAGCAGTTCGATCCCGGTCAAGGTCCGAACTCTTCGTTGAGCGCCTTCGCTGCCATCTCGCGCTCGCGGGCTCGGCCGACGCGCAGGGCATCCACCAAGGCCAGGCGACGATGCAGCTTGGGATTCCGGAAGGCGGCCATCGGGGCCGAACGATAGAGAGGCTCGATGGCATCCCCGAATTGCTCGCCGGTTGGTTCGGGCCATACCAGGCAATCATCCTGATCCGAAACGAGCTGTTCCCGGAGTGGCGCCGCGCTGTGGGCGGTAGGGATGCCCCGGCAGCGGGCCAGGCGTTTCGCTGGAAACGCGTAGCGGAGGCCATGGATGGCGAACTCCAGGAGCGCGCGCTTCTTGACCTTGCGGCTTTTCGCCTCATAAAGCCCCGATTCCTCGGCGCGCTTGAGCGCCTGGTGTACCTCGGAGGCGCTCATTCCCAGTTCGCGGGACAACTCTTGAAAGCTCCAGTGCGCGGGCTCTCCCACAATTCGGAGCAACACGAGGACGTCCTGGGGCTTGAGCATGGGGCATCACCTCCCTATATATCCTATTCGCGAATTGCGAATGACGCAAGTTCCCAATCTCGGGTCTCGGCGCATTGGCATGAAGGCATGTCCGTCAAGCGGCGAGCTTCCGCGTCACTCCTTATCGAAGTCGATCCAGTACTTTGCCTTTGCCACTGCTTCCGCGCAGCCCTTTTTGGAAAGTCGGGGTTTCACATGAGCGAGAAGACTGTCGGCCTTCTTGTTGCCGTAGGCTTTGGCGACGAGAAGCCATGTCATGGCCTTTTGATCATCATGCAGCGGAGGGGGCTCGCTCGCATAGCTCGCGCCCAGGCGGAAGGCGGCCTCGGCCGTGCGTGAGTTCTCATAATAATTGCGGGCCTTTTTGACGTCTCTCGGCACCACTTTGCCTTCTTCGCACAAAATTCCAAGCCGGCAAGCCTCGTCCGAGTCCAAGATTTCGACCGCCTTGTCATACCATTGGAAGGCTTTCGTGTAGCTTTGCGGGACGCCACGGCCGAATTCGTAAATGCGCCCGATGCGCTCGTCGGCGTTGAGTGTGCCGGTCGCCGCGATCTTCTTGTAAATCGCGAGTGCCTTACGGCCGTCGTGGGGACCCCCCCGGCCGAACTCGTATAGCGCGCCGAGCGCCAGTTGGCATGCCATGTTTCCTTTCTGGGATCCGCGCTCGTACCAACGCCGCGCAGCTTGGAAATCTTGCTGGGTTCCACGCCCCTCTTCATAGCATTTGCCGACGTCCGCCATCGCATAAGAGTTTCCATGAGTCGCCGCCTTGAGCAACCACTCGAGGGCTTTTTTGTCGTCTCTCGGGAAGATGCCCGCAGTATCGTGATCAAGGCCGCTCAGTACTTCGCCGAGAAATAGCTGGCCACCTGCATCTCCGCCCTCCGCAGCCTTTCGTAAGTCCGTCAAGCCTTGGGCGACATGGTCCCGATCTTGTAGCGATAGGCTTCCCGCCATCGAGCATGCGGAAAGATCGCCTGCGTCGCATGCGTCGCGATACAGTTCCTTGGCCAGCTGATGGTCTTCGGGGCCGTTTTCGTATTGGAGGACCATGGACGCCATTTGCTCGACTTTTCGTGAGTAGCCGTTTCGGGCGGCCAAGGAAAGCCAGTGGGCGCTGAGAGCGCGATCCTCCGGCACGATGACACCTTCCAGATACACAGCCCCGAGCGCCATTTGCGCATTTCCGTCGCCGTGGCTGGCGTTTGCGATGACGCCTGGCAACCGCTCTTTGGTAAGAGACGTCGCCGGATCCTTAGGCGCACTATCGGGGCTGGGGCTAACCGTGGGGCTTGGCCCGGCGACCGCCGGAACGGCTGGGGCAAGGAGCAGCAATCCCAGCAGCCCGAGGCGTGAGGTGATGTACAAGGGGTGCCTCCTGATGAACCGTTGCTTGCACGGACTATTCTAGCAGTTGCGCATCTGGTGTTCTCCCGTTGTGATCGATCGGGCGCCGAAATCACGATGGCCAGCTCGGCGGCCTCGGGCGGATACGGCGTACGGGTCTCCCGCAGGATTGTCTCCCGCAGGGAGTCCATGGCCTGCGGATCCGGCAGCGGGAAGCCTGGGGGCAAGTAGCGATCGGCGGCTGTCATGCGAACCAGCATATCAGAAGCGCGGTTTACGGCAGGCGGCTGGGCGCGCTATCTTGAGGGATGGCGACCGTGCAGCAACTGGATGCGACCGATGTTCCCGGTCTTTTGGCGCTGAGCGAAGCCGTCGCTTGGGACTATGATCCCGCGGAATTCAAGACCGCGCTAGCTGCCGGCACGTTGGTCGGCTGCAAGGGCCCGGACGGCGTACTTCAAGCGTGTGCCGGGCTGTTTCCGTATGGTCGCCGACTATGTTCGCTCGGCATGGTGATTGTCCACCCGAGCTGCCAAGGGCAAGGGCTGGGGCGCTTGGTCACCCGGGTCTGTATGGACCGTGCGGCTGGCCGGCCGACGATCCTGGCTGCCACGGATCTGGGACGCCCTTTATACGAGCGGCTGGGCTTTCAAGTGGTCGATAGCCTGCACAAGCTGATTGCGACGAGGTTCGTTGACGTCGGCGCCGGGGTTCCGCCGGGTTGGCGCATCGCCAACGGCTCGCCTCCCGATTTCGCGGCCTTGGTCGCGTTGGACGCCGAGGCCCTTGGCGAGGCTCGCCCGGCCTGGCTGCGCGCGCGAATGGCGCAGGTCGTCGATCATGTCTGGCTCATCGATTCGAACGGGCGGCTCGGGGGCTTCGCCCTGGGTATCCAGACCCCGGCCGTCCGCGTCATCGGGCCGGTTGTTGCGCCGGATGCCGGGACCGCTCAGGCGTTAGTGGCCGCACTGGGGCGGCGCCATCCGGGGCCACTTCGTATCGACATTCCATCGGTGCGACACGAACTCGTCGCTGCCGTCGGGCGGCTCGGTTTCGCCTTGAACCGCGTGGTGCCCGTGATGGGTCTGAACCTGGGCGACTGGCCCGGCCGCGGTCCGACGAGTCATGCGATCGCCGCCCAGGCATATGGCTGACCAGGTTTGCCCTACAGCGGAATGAGTTCTAACGCTTAGCCGACGTTTGCCGTCGCAGGCGATCCCGCGGCCTTCCAGGCCAGGTACGAGGCGTACCCGCCGATGTGGTACGTCACCTTGCCGTCGCCCTCGAAGGCGAGGATTGCGGTAGCGACGCGGTCCAGGAAGTAGCGATCGTGGCTGACGACGAAGGCGCAGCCAGGGAATTCGATCAGGGCCTCCTCGAGGGCCCGCAGCGTCGGCAGGTCCAGGTCGTTGGTCGGCTCGTCCAGGATCAACACGTTGCCGCCCTTGGCCAGCAGCTTTGCGAGCTGGGCGCGGTTTTGCTCGCCGCCCGAGAACTTCGCCAGCAGCGTGTTCTGCTGCTCGGAAGTGAACAAGAAGCGCGTCAGGTACGAGCGCACCGTCATGGTGCGGTCCTCGAACACCAGATGATCGCCGCCGGCACCCACGTCCTGGTAGAGCGTCTTGTCCAGCGCGATGCGCGATCGCCCCTGGTCCGCGTAGACGTAGCGCGTGTTGGGCCCAATCTCGAGGCGCCCCTCGTCCACGGGCTCGAGGCCCTGGATCATGCGCATCAGGGTCGTCTTGCCGCGGCCGTTGGCGCCGACCACGCCGATGCGATCGCCCGCCACCAGGCCCAAAGTCAAATCGCTGAACAGGCGCTTGCCATGGAAGGTCTTGCCGACGCCTTCGAGCTCGACGATCTTGCGGCCCAATCGGATGTCGCCGGTCGGAATCTTCAGCGCGATCTCTTCCGCGAGATACGGCCCTTCCTGGGCGGCCAGCTCGTGGTAGGCCGCCTCGCGGGCCTTGCTCTTGGCCTGGCGCGCGCGGGGCTGCTTGCGCACCCAGGCGAGCTCGCGCTTCAGGAGGTTCTGGCGCGACTTCTCCGAGTGCGCTTCGGACTCGAGCTTGGCGGCCTTCGCCTCGAGGTAGTCCGAGTAATTGCCCGTGTAGGTCGTGAGCGTGCCGCGCTCGAGCTCGACGATGCGATTCGTGACGCGGTCCAGGAAGTAACGATCGTGCGTCACGAGCAGCACGGAGCCGCGGTAGGCAGCGAGATAGTCCTCGAGCCAGGTAATCGAGGCGTCGTCCAGGTGGTTGGTCGGCTCGTCGAGGATCAACAGGTCCTGGCGCGCGACCAGGGTGCGGGCCAACGAGACGCGGCGGCATTCGCCACCGGACAGGGTGTCCACCAGGCGATCGTCGGGCGGCACGCGCAGGTGGCTCATGACGGTCTCGATGGTGCGCTCGAGGTCCCAGGCGCCGGAATGCTCGAGCTCCTCGGCCAGCTCCGCCTGTTTTTCGAGCAGCGGGCCGAAGTCGTCCTCGCCCGCCGTCTCGAGTTGCACGCCGATCGCGTTGTAGTCGTCGAGCAACTGGAGCAAATCGGCGACGCCTTCCATCACGCTCTCGCGCACGGTGCGGCCCGGCGTGAGGGCGAACTCCTGAGGCAGATAGGCCAGGCGCAGCCCGCGCTGCGGGACGACCTCGCCGGCGTCCGGCTTGAGCACGCCGGCCATGACTTTCAGCATCGTCGTCTTGCCGGCGCCGTTGACGCCGAGCAGGCCCAGGCGATCGCCGTAGTGGATCGTCAGAGAGACGTCGTTCAGGATCTCGCGCGCCGCGTAGCGGTGCTTCACGTGGTTGATCGAGAAGATGGGATCGCCGGGTCGATTTTCTTGCATAGAAGCCATCTTAGCACGCGCGGGACTCCCGGCGCCCGCATGGGAAGCCGATCCCTCGGCCGCTGTGGGCCTGCATACCGCACGTGCATAGTTTAATACCTGGCCGCACGAGCGCGCCGGCGAGTGCCCTTTGCGCAAGTATTTCTTGACTTTTGTTATAAATGTTATATCCTGAAACGTGAGGACGCTATGGAAATCGTCATCACCGGCTGGGGACTCAGGTCATACCTCAAGCTTCTTGACGAAGGCCGCTTCACTGAAGAGGAGTATTGGGGGCAGATGCGCCCGGACATACTCATGCTCTATGACCTTGGCAACCCGAAGTTCCATCTGGGCAAATTCTGGTCGCCAGCCGCGACTCAAGGGTTGACGGTGCAGAGCGGCTGGAAAATGAAGTGGCACAACATGGGCCCAGGGGGCGCCCAAAGACGTCTACCTGTCTTGTTGTTCGAGGGCGATGCCTTCCTCTGCGAAGCCTATGTCAAAGTCAGCGACTATGCGGATGCTCGAGGAATTGCGCGGTTTAGCGCACAGGCGGTCAATATCCGTAAAGGCAGTTATGAGGACTGCGGGAGGCTCAGATGACGACGTTCGCACCCGTTCAGGAACAAGCCGCTGAGGCGGCCGTTGAACTGCTCCCCATCTGCATCGAGATGCGTGGCGCTGGTCTCCCGTCCGTCTTCATACTCGAGGCGCTGTTTCGGTCCAGTGAGTACGAGGCGATTGGCTTCTTGTTTCAAATGTGGCACAAGGCAAAGGAACCGAAAGAACGGGACGAGATCATCGCAGACATTCAACAAATTCTCGACGACGTGACGATGACAGGCATTATCGAGAGGCCTGCGGTTAGCCGTGAAGGCGTACGGGCATTGATCAAAGATCTCCGAGCTTTCAAGGATGCTTTGCGTGAACTGGTCGACAGGCAGGGCGGTATCAGTTGGCTCGCCAAAGAGACAGGGATCCCTCAACCATCTTTGTCCCGGCTCTTCAACGCGGGATCAAAGCCGCATCGTGCGACGCTCTTGAAAATTCGAGAGGCCTTGGGCGATGAAGGGACGAACCTGATCAGCCCATGGCTCGATCGATAATTACTCAGAATGCCTCGTTTTCCGACGTGTCTCCCTCTCGTGGGGAAGCTGCGCGAAGGCTGGGCCCGACTGGATTCAGTCAGGTTTATTTTTGATAGCGAGGATCTGGCATCCCCTTTCCCCGGGCGACCTCGCCACGCACCATAAACTCGACCGTCAGCACGTCGCCCGCCTTGCCGCACGGGAAGTCCGACGGCGCCCGTATGGGAGGACGATCCCTCGGCAACAGTGGGCCCGCGGTGCGGCCTGGTATGATGAGGCTCGCGAATCGAGAGAGGACGTGCCCCATGGCCAAGCGTCAAGAACCCAAGCGCAAATCCGCCGAGGATTTCCTGCAGGACCTGCGCCGCGGGCGCCAGGAATGCTTCGGTCACCAGGAGGGGCGCCGCTACCTCGAAAAGGTGATCTCGGCCCAGCACAGCCTGCCCAACGCCGTGAAGTTCTATGCCTACGATCTGCTGGCCGAAGACGCCTACCAGGAGGGCGCGACGGCGACGTGCCTGGAGGCGGTGGCGGGCGCACGCGCGCATCTGGCGGCGGCGCGCGAGGAATGGCCTCGCGAGTTCAAGGAATACCTGCCGCAGCTCCGCTTCTGCGAGCGCGGCAGCGCGGTCCTCGCGGACGAGGGCGACGTCAAGGGGGCGATCGCCCTGTGCGATCTCGCCCTGGAACTCGGCCTGGGCCGCGCCTACGAGGCGAAGCGACAGTCCCTCGAACGCAGGCTGTAGGGCGATCGGCCGCCCATCGCGCGACGAATTCGTGGCGCCTAGGCAATCTTGCAAGGTTCATGTTAAGATTGGTAACGATGAGCCAGGAAGAGACGAGCAGAGACCTCAACCTTGCCGACGATGGCTACGTCGAGCGCCTGGAAGCCGAGCGGGACGCGCTTCGGCGACAGTTGGGCGAGATCGAGCGCCGAATGGCGCAGGCCGAAAGCGACCTCACCTCCTCCCAGAGCCGGGAAGAGGGCGGCCGGGTGGATTTGTGGCAGCGCTCGCAGGAGCTGAAGACGGCGAACGAGACGATCGACCGCCAGACGATTTCGCTGGCCGGTCAAAGAGGCTCCATTGACAAGCTGACGGGCGAGCTCGCGGCGTCGACGGGCAGGGAAGAGCGCCTGCAGAGCGACTACGACGCGAACCTCCTCGAATTGCAAGAAAAGGACAGGCTCCTCGCCTGGGTGCTCGAGTCGACGGTCGACGGCGTACTCGTGTACCGGTCGGTGCAGGGAGACGACGGCAAGGTCGTCGATTTCGAGTGCGTGCTCAACAATCCCGCAGCCAGGCGGCTGTACGGGGTGGATCGCCTCACGGGCAAGCGATTGCTCGATCTCCATCCGGATCTCCGCTCGCTCGGGCTATGGGAGCACTATTTGCAAGTCATCGAGACTGGCAAGCCCTACGAGGGCGAGTACCAGTACTCGCGAAACGGAAAGACGCGCTGGTTTCGCGTGCTCGCCATCAAGGTGGCGAATTCTCTGGCCACCACGTTTTCCGACATCACGCAACGCAAGGAAATGGAAGCCGAGATCGTCCGCAATCTGGAATCGCTGAAACAGGCGGACCGGATGAAGAGCCAGTTTCTGAACGTGATTTCGCATGAGTTGCGGACCCCCCTCAACGGCATCCTCGGGTTCCTGAGCATCCTGGCGGATGAACTGGTCGGCCCGCTGAATCCGGCCCAAAAGGACTACCTGCACAAGGCCGAGGAGTGCTCGGAGCGTCTGCTCGCGCTCATCTCGAACCTTCTGGATTTGAACCGCATGCAAGCCGGCCGGTTCTCGGTGGATGTCCGCCCGGCGAAACTGGCGCCAATCGTGGCGGAAGTGCTCGCGACCATGGGAGCGAAGGCGCAGGCGCGAACCGTCGTGAACCAGGTGTCGGGCACTCTTCCGCGCGTTTTGGCCGATGAGGGACGTGTCGCCCAGGTCCTGAATATCCTGCTCGACAACGCCGTCAAGTTCAGCGGAGAAGGTGCGACCATCGTGCTCCGGGCCGCCGTCTCGGGCGACTTCGT
>DATNPP010000434.1:0-1968 GCA_036703175.1 Oscillatoriaceae cyanobacterium | reverse complement strand
CCTCAGCCCCTGAACAGGGCTTCGGCGTCCCTCCCCCTCGCCAGGGGGAGGGGACGCTTCACAATGGAAGGGACTCACATGGAGATCGAAGCCAAAATCGCCCTGACCGACGACCAGGCGCGCGCCCTGCGCGAACGCCTCGGCGCACCCAAATCCGTCCACCAACAACGCGACGTCTACATGCAGACCGCCGGATTGCCGGTCGCGCTGCGCGTGCGCGAAGAGGACAACCAGGCCTGGGTCACGCTCAAGAGCGGCTTCGGCCAGGTGTCCGGCATCCGCGTCCGCGAGGAGCTCGAACCGTCGATTCGCCATGAGGAGGTTTCCATGTGGCTCGCGATCTTCGAGAAGCTCGGCATGCCGAGCGGCATGGAGGTCAGAAAGCACCGCGAGACCTACCCGTACGATGGCGTGATCGTCGTGATCGACGAGGTCGAGGGCCTGGGCACGTTCGCCGAGGTCGAAGCGCTGGCGGACGATGCCGAAGCGGCCGTCGTAAAGCTCGAGGCCACGATCGCCGAGCTCGGAATGGCCGAGTTGCCGCGCCTCACGGACTCCTACCGCAAGCTGCTCGCGAAGCGCCACGGCCAGTAGCCGAAGCGGACTCGAGCACGGCGGCCGAAAGCCTTCGCGGGTATATAACCCGCGGAGGCGCTCTTGAAGCTCATCATCCAGATTCCTTGCTACAACGAGGCGGCGACGCTTCCGGCCACGCTGCGCGATCTGCCGCGCGCTCTGCCCGGCGTCGACACGATCGAGATCCTCGTGATCGACGACGGCTCCACCGACGACACCGCCGCCGTCGCGCGGCGCAGCGGCGCGGACTACGTCGTGCGCTTCAGCAACAACAAGGGTCTCGCGCAGGCCTTCATGGCGGGCCTGGACGCCTGCGTGAAGCTGGGCGCGGACATCATCGTCAACACCGACGGCGATCATCAGTACCGCGGCGAGGACATCGCGGCGCTCGTCGCGCCGGTGCTCGACGGCAGCGCGGACATGGTCGTGGGCGATCGCGTGCTCACCGCGCAAACGGGCTTCTCACCTCTGAAGCGCTCGTTGTCGCGCTTCGGCAGCTGGGTCGTGCGCCAGGCCTCCAACACGGAGATCCCGGACGCCGCGAGCGGCTTTCGGGCCTTCAATCGCGAAGCCGCGCTGCGATTGAACGTGGTCTCGGATTTCACGTACACGCTCGAGACGATCATTCAGGCCGGCGTCAAGAACCTGGCCCTGGCACACCTGCCGATCGGCACCAACGCACCCACGCGGCCATCGCGGCTGTTCCGCGGCACCTTCGGCTACGTGGTGCGCTCGGCGACGACGATCGTGCGCATCTACGCGATGTACAAGCCGCTGCGCTTCTTCGGCATGCTGGGCGGATTGCTCATCGCCGGCGGCCTCGCCATCTCGCTGCGCTTTCTGTGGGCGTTCCTCTTCGCCAACGGCGCCGGCCACGTGCAATCCTTGATCCTGGCCGCCGCGTTGGTGATCGTGGGCTTCCAGATCGTGCTGATCGGGCTTGTCGCCGATCTGATCGCCGGGCATCGCCGCATCACCGAAGACGTGCTCTACCGCGTCAAGGAGCTCGAGCTGCGATCCGGCGAGACCGCACCGAATGACGTATTGCCTGCCTCGCTGGAGCGTCCTTTTTCGACCTGAACGCGCGCAACGTGATGCGCATCGCTGCCGAACGGGCGGCATTCAGGTCATGCTGAAAATCGGTCGCCGGCCCGCAACCCTTTAAAAACTGGGCGTTCCGGGTATTTTGATCTTGGCGTCACAGGCCTTTTCGCCCCTACGACAAGGCGCAGCAAAGGGAGTTTGGAGCTTGTCGGAAAACAACTTGCCCCCCATGGACCCCGGGCAGTTCGTGGACGTGGTCATCGCCGATCCGGAAGACAGCGAAAAAGAGATCGTCTGGTTCGCCAAGATCAAGAGCGCACAGGACGGCGTCTTCCTGATCTCCCAGCC
>DATNPP010000388.1:0-12480 GCA_036703175.1 Oscillatoriaceae cyanobacterium | reverse complement strand
TGTACACGCCGTTCGGAATGCGCTCCTTGACCTGGATCGCGCCCTTGATGTCGATTTCGAGCACCACGTCGCGGCCCTTGGCCAACCGCTCCTCGACGAAGCGGCGCGGCGTGCCGTAGAAGCCGTTGACGAACTGGGCGTACTCCAGCAGCTCGCCGGCCTGGAGCATGCGCTGGAACTCCTCGGTCGCGCGGAAGTGGTAGCTGATGCCGTCTTCCTCGCCGGGGCGCGGCGCGCGGGTGGTCACGGAGACCGAAAGCTCGAGATCGGGCTCGCGCTGCAGCAATTGCTTGACGATCGTGCCCTTGCCGACGCCCGAGGGGCCGGAGATGACGAAGAGCAGACCGCGCTTCTGGCCTTGTTGTTGGGGGGGCAGTGCGCTAATCAGGTTCGTGAGTTCCATCCGGCAGTTCCTTGGCGACGAAGCGATGCGCCACGGTTTCGGGCTGAATGGCCGAAAGCACGACGTGGTCGCTGTCCGTGATGATCACGGCCCGGGTGCGGCGTCCGTAAGTGGCGTCCACCAATCGTCCCGCGTCGCGGGCGTCCTGAATGATGCGCTTGATCGGGGCGGATTCCGGACTCACGATCGCGATCACGCGATTGGCCGAGACGATGTTGCCGAAGCCGATGTTGATCAGTTTGATGTCCAACGCGCTCTCCTGCGACGCTCCGCCTTGTTCCATTCTACACTGCCGCCAGCCGGGAAACAACCGCCGTCCCACGCCCCTTTGTCGGGGCCGCGCGGCGCGCGTGCTAGGATCGAGTGAAGATATGTAAAGCGAGGAGGTCGATCCATGGGTCGTGGAAAGAGCACCAACATGCGCAGCCACTCGTACGCCCCGAACACCGACAATCTGCCGGCTCCGAGCGCCGAGAGCATGCCTTTTCGCCGGGAGTTGCCCCCGAACGTTCCCCATACGCCGGGCGGCTACACGGGGACGGTGATATGCCCCCGCTGCCACGCGATCTGGGAGAACAAGCACTGGCACCTCGACGAGGCCCAGTATGATCGGTTGCGGGAGGACGCGGACATCGAGAAGGTGATCTGCCCGGCCTGCGAGAAAATCGAGCGCGAGGAGTTCGACGGGCAGGTCACGCTCAGAAGTCCCCTCATTCCGCGCAACGAGGAAGCGATTCTGGGCCTGATCTACAACACCGAGGCGAGCGTGCGGCAGGACAATCCGCTCGCGCGCATCGCGAGCCTGGAGGTCAAGGGCGACACGGTCGAGATTCTGACGATCACGCCGTTCCTCGCGGACCGCATCGGCAAGGAGCTGCGCAAGGCCTACGACGGCCAGCTGGACATCAAGCACTCCGAGCGGGCGCGCTTCACGCGGGTGATCTGGGTGCGCGAGTGAGGAGGGCGTCATGAATTGGCGAGCAGAGGAAGTGATCGGCCAGGTGCGCTCCGCGCTGGCGAAGGCGCCCGGCTTGAGCGCGCCGATGATTCACGTGGCCTTTTTGGACGATCACGTGACGCTCAGCGGCATGATCGACGACGCGGCGCAGGCCCGCCAGGCCGTCGAGATCGTCAAGCAAGCCGTGCCGGGATTGGCCGTGGAGAACGATCTCACCGTCTCGGTCGACAAGCTCGTGCTGGACGACAGGCGGCTGCAACTCGCCGCCGCCGAGGCGCTCGAACAGGCCAGGGAGCGCATTCGCACGCGCCCCATGACGGTCAGCGTCGAGGTGATCGACGGGCTCGCGCGGCTGCACGGCAGTTGCTCGACCGCCGAGGATCGGGCCGCCCTTTGTGAGGCGGTGGCCTCCGTGCCGGGCATCAAGCGCGTGGACGGCGATCAGTTCATGGTGAACTGGTTCGGCACGGCGGACGACGTGCGGCTCGGCAATTTGGCGATTGAACGCCTGCAGCGCGAGACGCCGCATCTGGCGATCCCGGTCAAGGTGGACGTCCGCAATCGGTCGGCTCATCTGACGGGCGCGGTGCGGCACGAGAAGGACCGTGCGCTCGCCGAGCGCATCGTGCGCGAGGTGCCGGGCATCAAGCACGTGCACAACGAATTGCGCTGCTACCAGGCCGGCGCCCGCTCCGACGGCGACGCGCGCCTCGAGCAACAACTGATCCACGCGTTGGGCCGCGTGGGCCTGCCGAGCCCCAATCTGCACGTCTTCGTCAGCGATCGCGTCGCGACGCTGGACGGCGAGGTGGAATCGATCGAGCAAAAGCGTCAGGCCCTGGCGCTCGCCAACGCCATGCCCGACATCGACGTGGTCTTCGACAACCTCAAGGTCGTCGATCGCCGCGGCGAGCCGCCGCACGAGGAGAGCAAGCTGCTCGAGCCGCACCACAACACCAAGAACTCGCCCATCGTGCCCCTGAAGGGCGGCGACGCGCCCAAGGATCGGCGCAACATCCCCATCGAGGAGCGTCCGCCGGAGTTGTAGCACACGAGGCCCTCTCGACCGAGAGGGCCTTTTCTCAATGCCAGAGCGGCGTGAAGAGCTTGGCGAGCACCGCCATGGCGGGCGGCAAGCCGATCTGCGTCCGGCGCGCGGGCTCCGGCTGCGCGACGGTCGGCGGCGGCGGAGGCGGTGGCGGCGTGGTGGTCTTGATCGGGATCTCGGCGGCCATCACGAGGCCCAGCTCCTCACGGGCGAGCTTCTCGATGCCCGCGTTGGTGCGCGAGGCGGCGATTTCCTTCGAGAGCTCGGCGTTCTGCGAGACCACTTCGTTGCGCTCGGCGTCCAGGATGCGGGCCTGCTGAAGCAGATTGCATTCCTGCACGCCCAGCCGGAAGATGGTGGACCCCAGGTAAAGCGCGAGACCAAGGAAAACGAGCTTTGTCTTGAGAGTCGGTGGGGCGGTCTTGGTGACCGCCCTCGGCGCCGGAGCGGCTTCTTGCCGCTTGGCGGGCCTCCTACTGGCCATCGTCGAACACTCCTGCGCTAGGATTGCTTCCTTGGTGGAAAGCGAGGTTTAAACGTAGCTCTCCCGCATGCATCAGTCAAGCTTCGGAAGAGGATTTTTACATAACGTTAGGCGGCCGAGCGGCCGCGCGTCGCATGGTTTAGAATGGCACGACGCAGGCGAGGCGTCTGTGTGAGACGACACAGGGCAACGAAAGGCAGGATTTTATGACCACCGCGGCGAAGGTGACGCTGCGCAAGAACCGTGACGAGCGCGTCAAGGCCGGGCATCCCTGGGTCTTCGCGGGCGAAGTCTACGCGATTCCGAGCGCCGAGCTCGACGGCCAGGTGATCGCCGTCGAGGACAGCCGCGGGCGCTTTCTCGGCCAGGGGCTCGTCAACACGAAGAGCAACATCCTCGTGCGCTTGTTGACGCGCCAGCGCGAGGCGATCGATCGCGAATTCTTCCGCGCGCGCCTGGAGTCGGCGATTGCCTACCGTGAGCGCTACGCGCAGCTGCAAAAGCATCCGCAAGGCGCCTACCGCTTGATTCACGGCGAGGCGGACGGCTTGCCCGCGCTGATTGTCGACCGCTACGCGGACCACTTGTCCGTGCAGGTGCTCTCGCTCGGCATGGCCCAGCGCTTGCCGATGCTGGTCGAGCTGCTCGCGGAGCTCGCGAAGCCCAAGGGCATCTACGAGCGCAGCGACGTGCTGGTCCGCCAGCTCGAGGGCTTGCCGCAGACCACGGGCACGCTCTGGGGCGAGGCGCCGCCCGAGGATTTGACCATCGACGAGCACGGGGCGCGCTTCCGCGTGGATCTGCGCACCGGCCAGAAGACGGGCTTCTTCCTCGATCAACGCCTGAACCGCCAGCGCGTGCGCGAGCTGGCGCGCGGCCGCGTGCTCAACACGTTCAGCTACTCGGGCGGCTTCACGATCGCCGCGGCCCTCGGCGGCGCCGAGGACGTGCTCAGCGTGGACATCTCGCCCGAGGCGATCGCCCTGGCCGAGGAGAACGCGCGCCTCAACGACGTGAGCGATCGCTGCCGCTTCCAGGTCGCGAACGCCTTCGACTATTTGCGCGAGCTCGAAAAGGCCGACGAGCGCTTCGACGTCGTGATCCTCGATCCGCCGGCCTTCACCAAGAACAAGGAGTCGATTCCGGGCGCGCTGCGCGGCTACAAGGAGATCAATCTGCGCGCGATGCGGCTGCTGAACCCCGGCGGATTGCTCGTGAGCAGCTCGTGCTCGCACCACATCAGCCCCGCGATGTTCGTCGGCATGATCGCCGACGCGGCGGCCGACACGCGCAAGCGCGTGCGCCAGATCGCCCTATACGGCCCGTCGCCGGACCACCCGGTGCTGCCCGCCGCGCCCGAGACGGATTACCTCAAGTGCTTTCTGGGAGAGATCCAGTAATCGCGGCATCGAAAAGGCCCTCCGCCATCGCGGAGGGCCTTTCGCTTGAACTTAGAGCCAGGGAGGCGTCTTCGTCGACGCCGGAATGAAGAAGCTGGCACCGCTCGCGGTTTGGGTATCGCTCGCGGTTTCCGACCCGCTCGAGCTCTCCGGCGGAACCGTGCCGGACGCGCCGCTCGTCCCGTTGTTGATGAACAGCGTGTTGTTCAGCAACTGCACCTGGGTGCCGGCGCTGGTGACGCCCGTGGCCGTCAGGTTGTAGAAGCCGTCCTGAAACTGGGTCGTGTTGAGGTTCACCGTCCAACCGCCCGCCACCGGCGTGCCGGTGCCGATGGGCTGCTGGTTCAGCGCGAAGTCGACCGACTGGATCGTCGTGTCGCTCGTCTGCGCCTGCAACTGCACCGTGCCGGATTGCGGGTGATAGATATCAGCCGAGTTGACGCCGGTGCTGGCGCAGGCGCTCACGACGAGCGCGGTTCCTGCGAGGAGGCTGTAAATCGTCGAACGCATGGCTTAGAACCTCCAATCCACTCGGGCTTCGGGACCGGAGCGACTGTAGTTGTAGTTGGTTGCCGAGTAGTTGGCGAGGGCGTAACCGCCGGTGAGCTGGAAGGGACCGAAGCGCACATAGAGCGACGGCGTCACCCAGTAGCCCAGCATGCCGGTCAGATCCGCGGGGGCCGTGGTTTGGGTCGACGGATCGGTCTGAGTGACCGGGAAGGCGTCGAACATGAACGGCGCCACGCCGCCATGGACGTCCAGGCCCACGGGGCCGAAGAGCGGCCAATCGAGGCGCCCATACACGGCCGGGCCGTGATAGAGCAGCGTCGGCGCGGTCAACAAGCCGGTCTCGGCCGGTGGCGCCAGCGTTTGGCCGCCAGTGGTCTGCAGGCTGTTGTTGCTCATGTAGCGGACGAGGTAGCCGATGCCCAGGGCGTCGTCCATGCCCAGCGGCGTGAAACGCCAGCCGACGCCCGCCAGCGCGCGATAAGCATCGCGCTGTTGGCTCGTCTGGCCGTTCGTCTGTTGATTGGAAACGGATTCGCTGTGATGCGACAGGTCGAGCAGCAGGTCGAGCGGGCCGAAGTGCCCTTCGTAGCGGCCGCCTTCGAGGGTGCCGCCGGAGGCGTTGAACTCGGAGCCCAAAGCGAGTGCGTCTTCCGTCGCGCTGAGCGGGAAGTCGCCGTAGAGCGCCAGCACGTTGGAAGGCGCGGCGGCCGCCGGAGCCGGCGTGGGAGACGGCGTCGGCGTGGGCGTCGGCGTCGGCACGGGCGTGGGCAGCGGCGTCGCGGTCGCTTCCTCGCCCGGCGTGGGCAAGGGGGCGGGCGTCGCCTCTTCCGTCGCGATCGGCTCGGGCGTCGGCAACGGCGAGGGCATGAACTCGGGGGTGGGCAGCGGCTTCGGCGTCGCCTTCGGCTTCGCCGCGACCTTGGGATGCGGCAACGGCGCCTTCGCGCTCGTGATGGCGATCGAGAAGGCGACCGTGCCGGCCGCCGGCTCGCTGTGCACGTGGAAGTCGGTGATGCCGTTGCTGCCGACGTTCACGCTCACTTGATCATGGACGGCGCCGTGCGGGCGAGGGCCCACCGTGTACCGGAAGTCCGTGTTGCCGAAGGTCTGCTTGAACGTGTGAATCGAGCCGGCCGCGTGCGCCGGGGCTGCGCCGGGCTTTCCCGTGGGCTTGGCTCCCGGCGTGCTCGGCGTGGCGGGGCCGCTTTGCGGCACCAGCAGCACCTCGTGGTGCGCGGCGTCGTCGATCGCCTGCACGCGCACGGCGCGCTTGAGCGTCAGCGTCAAGCGCACCTGGCTGCCGCGGCGGGCCATCGCCCAGGAGACCAGGTCGGTGCCTGTCGGGAACTTGCCGGTGGGCACGCCGGCGAATGCCGGACGGCCGTTGAAATCGAAGTAGACGCGCGGCGGTCCGCTCAGCCCGGCGCTCGTGAAGGCCGGAAACGCCCCCGTGTAGGGCACCACCACCGCGTTGCGCTTGGCATCGAAGTGGGCGGGGCTAAGCGTGGTCACAGCGGCCCATGCCAGCGGCTGGCTGGCGACGACGAGGGCGATCGCGCTCGTCGCGAGGAGCGAGGGACGGGTGGGTGGAAGCATGGCGACCCTTTCGCGAGTTATGTCACTTTTGCGCAGGCGATCATAACAACGCGCATCGCCGAATGCTGTGAGCGATACACCAGAGAAGCGTGTGTTGTGGCAGGCGCGGAGTCGCGTCAGGCGAGCGTTTCGACCTCGCCGTGCGAGGAAGAATCGACCACGATGGCGGTGTAGAGAATCTTGAAGTACACCAGCACCACCAGCAGCGCGACCAGCCCCACGAACTCGAGCACCTCGTTGCCGGTGCCCATGAGCGACAGGCTCAGCACGAAGGTGACGCCGTTCAGCACGGCGAAGAGCAGCACGCGCCGGAACTGGGCGAGCGTCAATCGGGCGCTTCGGCCCCAGGCGCGCCACCAATTCAGGCGCTCGACGATCACGAGCGGCTGCCAGAGCAACAGCAGGAACGCGGCGATCGCCGTCAGCACCATCCAGATCATCGCGAGCGTCATCCAGCCGCGCACGGGCGCCGGAATCGCCTCGGGCTGCAGCAGCGCCTGCTGCTTCTGCGGCGTGGCCGCCTGGACCAGCTTGACCCAGTTCTCGAGCGTCGCGAAGTGGTAGGCGTGATCGCCGTAGAAGCCGAGGCCCACGGCGAGAAGGCCGATCAATACAAAGAAGGCCAGGCTGCCGAACACGATCGACATCCAGCCGCCGTTGACGCCGCTCTTGAAGTCTTCCATGGTGGGACGCTCGCCATGCAGCGCCTGGGCGATCATGCGCAGCCAGCCGGCGTTGATGAACAGCGCCGCGATGTTGGCGGCGACCATGACGACGCCTTGGGCCGTGTTGGTGGCGAGCGGAATGCTCGCCAGGCTCTGAAACGCGTTCGTGATCAGCGCCGGCAGCCAGAGGGCGGGCCACTTCAGCATGGTGGCCCGGCTGCGGGCCAAAAGGTCGTTCGTCGTGGCCATCGGGATTCCATCCGCTTCCGGAACGTGGTAAAAAGGCGCGCAAGGAGTTCCGGCGAGCGCTATGATAGCGGGTTTGCTCGTCGGTGTCCACGCGGAGAGCCTGCATGAGCCCTGGTACTGTCGATCTCGTTCTGTTCGCCCTGCTGCTGTTCTTCAGCGTCAAGGGCTTTCTCACCGGCTTCGTGCGCGCCGCCGTCTCGCTCGTCGCCGTGGGCGGCGCCTGGGCGGCGATGCGCGCCTGGCCGAGTGCGCTCGCGCCCATGCTCCACCAGTGGGTGGACCCGCACAGCGGGGCCTTTCCCCTCGTTTCGCAGCTCGCGACCTTCGTCGTGGCCTTCTTCGTGCTGCAGCTTCTGGGCTGGATTGTCGCGGGCCTCGTCAACCGTCTCGGCCTCGGCTTTCTGGACCGCCTTGCGGGCCTGGCGCTGGGCATCGTGACGGGCTTGCTGGTGGGCTGCGTGCCCATTCTCGTCATCGAGGCCGTGCCGCCGCTGGCCCAATGGGCGCCTGCGAAGCAGCTCGTGGCGCAATCCATCTTTCTGAGCCAGGACGCGCGCATTTTGCACGCGCTCGAGGGCCGACCGGCCGCGCGGTGATCGCTGCCGCAGCGTCGGCGCGCTCGCCCTTGCTAGGCTGCTGGCAGAAGGAAGGAATCGCCCATGATCATCGACGACATCGCGATCGAGCGCCGGCAGAACGGCACTCAATGTGGCACGCTGCGGCTGCGGCTGGGCGATCGCGAGGCGGCGCTGCTCTGGATCGCGTTGTGGCGGCGCGGCCAGCGCGTGGTGGTCGAGTTCGTGCCCGGCGAGGGCGCGACTTGCGGCGACGTGCGCCAGCATCATGCCGCGCTCGTCGACGCCGTGGTGCGCACCGTCTTCGAGCGCGTGAGCCGCAAGGCGCTTTTCAGTTAGCCTCGAGCATCTCCCAGGCCAGCTCGTGGACGCCCGGCATGGCCTCGAGGCGCGCCACAAGCATGAGCAGATCTTCGATGGAGCTCGCCGCGCGCTGCATCTGGTAGCTCACGCGCAAGCGGTCCGCGGCCTGGCGCTCCATCTGCCCGCGACGAACCTCCCAGCCGCCGTCGGCGAGCATGGTCCGCAGCGTCTCGAGCAACACCGCGTCGATGCCCAGGCGCAGATTGACGCGCACCGGCGTCGGCCAGGCCGGCAGATAGCGCTCGACGTTGCTCAGGACGATCAAGGCGAGTAGCCCGAGCAGCGTGCCGGTGACGGCCTCGACGTACCAGCCGCACCCCACGGCCATGCCGATCGAGGCCACCAGCCAGAGGGTCGAGGCCGTGGTGAGCCCTCGCACGGAGAGGCCCTGGCGCATGATGGCGCCGGCGCCGATGAAGCCGATGCCCGAGACGATCTGAGCCGCGACGCGGCTGTGATCGGCGTTCCAGAAGAAGCTGCTCGCCGAGAGCAGCGTGAACATCGTCGAGCCCAGCGCCACCAGCATGTGGGTGCGGAACCCGGCCGTCTTTTGGCGGTATTCGCGCTCGAGCCCGATCAGGCCCCCCAAGCCGCACGACACGACCAGCTTGAGGATGATCAAGTGGCTGAGGACGCTGGCGATCGCGTGATCCACGGCTGCCTCCGATCCAGATCCGAGTGTCCTTCGCCGTGCGGGCTCCGGTCCAGGGCATCGCGGCAGAAAAAGCCCGTCTTAACGGCAAATTGGCGCGATCGCGGCACGCAAGTTCAACGGAAATTCGTCTATGTTTAACCTATAAATAAGCAAGTTTGCCGACGGGGCTCGGATAAGACCCTTGGTGGATTTAACAGCGTGTTAAACGCAAAATTGAAGAGGTGAGCGCGATGTTCAAGCCAATGAATCGTTTACAGCAAGCGGCGGGCCTTGTGCTCGGCCTCGCGTTGCTGTCGACGACGGGGTGCGGCAAGGCGCCCCTCATGCAGGCATTGCCCGCCGGCAACGAAGACGCGCTGTTGACGCCGCAGGGCGGCTACATGAACCAGCTGCCCACCGGCACGGTCACGGGCCGCGTGGTCGACGTGCAGAGCAAGGTGGGCGTGCCCAACGTGGCCGTCTCCGTCGAGAACGTCAATCCGCCCGTCACCGCCATGACGGATTCTTCGGGCAACTTCGTGCTGAACAACGTGCCGCAGGGCAAGCAGATCGTCGTGCTGAACCGCCCCGGCTACGTCTATCTCTCCACGCAGGGCAGCATCATCGCCGACGTCATGCCCAACCAGACGATCAGCCTGCCCGAGATCGACCTGACCCCGCAAGTGGCTGCGGCCTCCAACGCCTTCGTCACCTCGATCGGCGGACTGGTGGAGCCCTACGGTCTGGCGGTGGACAACAACCACGGCGTGCTCTACGCCGTCGATCGCATCGGCCTCAACAGCGTGCTCGACAAGCGCAGCGAGGTCAAGAAGTTCAACCTGACGGGCGGCTTCGTGTCGCACTTCGGCGGCAAGCTGGTCAACATGGACAAGGGCGCCGATTCGGGCCTGTTCTCGTTCTTCACGCACCTGTCCTGGGCCTACGGCATCGACGTCGACGCGGGCGGCAACGTCTACGTCACGGACACGAACAACGATCGCGTCGTCAAGTTCGGTTCGGACGGCAGCTACATCACCAAGTTCAACTCGGGCCTGTCCAACCCCTACGATCTGGCGGTGCTCACCACCGGTCAGGTGGCCGTGAGCTCGGCCGGCAACAGCAAGGTCGCGAT
Organism: Oscillatoriaceae cyanobacterium; assembly: GCA_036703175.1. GTDB lineage: Bacteria > Cyanobacteriota > Sericytochromatia > S15B-MN24 > JAQBPE01 > DATNPP01. The sequence continues at coordinate 2,463 of DATNPP010000388.1, read as the reverse complement.
GTTCGGCGTCGATCTGACCCCCGACACCGCGGACTTCGCCGGCACCGAGAACATGCCCTCGACCAACGGCGGCTTCCGCGGCATCACGGTGGACAACGCCAACTTCGTCTACCTGCTCGACAACTCGGCCGGCCCCGGCGGCGCGGTGAAGAAGTTCGATCTCAACGCCTCGCAGCCCGTGCTCGAGTTCGGCACCAACTCCGGCGCCGGCCCCGGCCAGTTCCAGGGCGCGACGGACCTCGCGGTGGACAACCGCAACGGCGACATCTACGTGGTGGATTCCGGCAACAACCGCGTCGAGCGCTTCGACCGCGACGGCCGCTTCATCTCCGAGTTCGGCAGCGCCGGCCGGGCGCAGGGCCAGTTCGACCGCCCCTACGGCATCGCGATCGACAAGAACGGCTACATCTACGTCTCCGACACCGGCAACAAGCGAATCGAGAAGTTCGCTCCGGGCCAGATCTTCGACACCAACACCGGCAACGACGTGTACTACCCCACCAAGTAAATTCCTTCGAGGCCGGGCGATCGCCGATCGCCCGGCCTTTTTGCGTTACAATGGGGGCATCGTGTTCGACCGTTTCGCCCGTCACGTCGACTATTTGCGCATCTCCGTGACGGATCGCTGCAATCTGCGCTGCCAATACTGCATGCCGCCCGAGGGCATGCACTGGTTTCCGCGCGAGGAGATCCTCAGCTACGAGGAGATCACGCGCTTCGTGCGCGAGGTGGCCGTGCCGCTGGGCATCACGAAGCTGCGACTGACGGGCGGCGAGCCGACGGTGCGCCAGGATCTGACGGCTTTGCTCGCCCAGCTGGCCGCGATTCCGCAAATTCAGGATCTCGCGCTCACCACCAACGGCATGTTCCTGACGCGCCAGGCGCGGGCTTTCAAAGCGGCGGGGCTCAATCGCCTCAACGTCTCGCTCGACTCGCTGCGGGCGGACCGCTTTCGCGAGATCACGCGCGGCGGGGATCTCGCGCGCGTGCTGGCCGGCATCGCGTCCGCGCTCGAGGCGGGGCTCGCGCCGGTGAAGGTCAACTGCGTCGTGATGGCCGGCCTCAACGAGGACGAGCTGGTCGACTTCGTGCGCCTGACGATCGATCGGCCCCTCACGGTGCGCTTCATCGAGTTCATGCCGGTGGGCGATCACGCCCTGTTCGAGCGCGTCGGCTACGTGAGCTCGGCGGCGATGCGCGAGGCGATCGCGCCGCATCTGCCGCTGGAGCCGGCCGAGAAAGAAGGCCCCGGCAACGGCCCCGCGCGTTACTGGCGCGTGCCCGGCGCGCGAGGCCAGGTCGGCTTCATCAGCCAGATGAGCCACGACTTTTGCGCGAGCTGCAATCGCATTCGGTTGACGGCGGACGGCCGCATTCGTCATTGCCTGCTGTCGGACCACGAGATCGACGTGCGCACGCTGCTGCGCGACGGCACGCCCGCGGAGACGATCCAGGCGCTGATTCGCGGGGATCTGCAGCTCAAGGCCGAGCATCATTCCGGCGTGGCGGGCGTCGCCGAGCATCGCCGCGGCATGTCGCAAATAGGAGGCTGACGTGGAGCTGACGCATCTGAACGCCGAGGGCCGTGCCCGCATGGTCGACGTCACCGGCAAGCCGACGACCGCCCGCGTGGCCGTCGCGCGCGGCGCGATTCGCGTGGCGCCGGCGACGTTGCAGGCGGTGCGCGAGGGGGCGATCGCCAAGGGCGACGTGCTCGCGGTCGCCCAGGTGGCCGGCGTGATGGCCGCCAAGCAGACCGGCGCGTGGATTCCGATGTGCCATCCGCTGCCGATCGGCGGCTGCGATCTGCGCTTTCGGCTCAACGAGGGGCTTTCGCAGATCGAGATCGAGGCGCGCGTGAGCGTGAACGGCCCCACGGGCGTCGAGATGGAGGCGCTGACGGCCGTCTCGGCGGCCGCGTTGACGATCTACGACATGGTCAAGGCGATCGACGCCGGATTGGTGATCGGTCCGATTTACCTGGTGCGCAAGGAAGGCGGCAAGCATGGCGTGCAGGAGCACTTCCGCGCGCAGGTGAGCGACTGCCGGGACACCGCGACGCTCGCGCGCGAGCGCGAGCTGCAGTTGCTGCCCGAGGGCGCCGAGGCGACCGCGGATCGGCCGGCCGTCTGGCTGAACGTCTCGGATCTCGCGATGCTGCAGCCGGGCACCTGCCTCGAGAGCGGCACGCTGCGCCTCGAGGTCTTGTACGCCCGCGAAACCGGCTGGCTCGCGCAAGTGAATGATCCGGGCACGCTGCGCGCCGGCGATCTGCTCGAAGCTTCCTTCTAGCCCCGAATCTGGCGACCGTCCCTTTTGACCGGACGGCAGCCATCTTTCCGCCCTCTCCCCGGCGGGGGAGAGGGATGTTGGCGACCCGTCCAGGGGAGCCAACGGGGAGAGGGCGTCTCCTTTCGGCAAGCCGTGCGAGGGAGTCTCTCTGTGAACCGCCGGGAGGGGGGG
>DATNPP010000381.1:0-2456 GCA_036703175.1 Oscillatoriaceae cyanobacterium | reverse complement strand
CAGGCGGTGATCTACGGCCTCGGCAACGACCCACTCGCCGACTGGCTCTGGCCCAGCTACGGCGTGCAGAGCGAACTCAAGGATCTGCTGAGCGCCTCACCGGCCGGCTCGTCGGCCCTCGAAGGCTACAGCGACGTGCAGCAGACGCCGCAGTTTCTCGCCCGCACGGGCTGGCTCGCGTTCTGGGGAGCCGCCGCCGCCGCGCTCGGCGGGCAGGTCTACGACCGCTGGCCCGGCAATCCGTACGAGATGCAGCCGGGCTACTACTACGCGGTGGCGGGCACGGCGATCGCCGGCCTCGCCCTCTACGGCTTCTCCAACTGGACCTGCCTGCACAACTTCGCCCAACTCGACGCCGCGCTCGAGCGTTACAACCGCGAAATGGCGGGGCACCGTCAGCTGATGCTGACGCCGGACGCGTCTCCCTAACACGCTTTCATCCTGGTCATCACTTCGCCGTCATGCGATAATCGTCCAAGCCTTTATGTCACCCTTGCGCGATCCCGGGCTCAACGGCGCGGCTGCGGATCGGCACTCGAATGAGGAACGTCCCATGAACGAACACATGCGTTTGATGCTGCCCGGCCCCACGCCGATTCCGCCCAGCGCCCAGAACGCCCTCTCGCGTCCGATGATCAACCACCGCGGCCCCGAGTTCGGGCAGATCTACCGCGAGTGCATCGACGGCATCCGCTGGCTGTACCAGACCGAGGGCGACGTGGTGCTGCTGCCGGCCAGCTCGGGCACGGGCAGCCTCGAGGCCGCGATCGTGAACGTGCTCTCGCCCGGCGATCAGGTGCTCGCGCTGGTGGCCGGCGAGTTCGGCAAGCGCTTCGCGGACATCGCCGAGACCTTCGGCGCGCAATTGAAATGGCTTTCGGTCAACTACGGCGAGGCTTTCGATCCGCAAACGGTCGGCCAGGCGCTCAGTAGCGGCCAGTTCAAGGCGTTGCTCGTGACGCACAACGAGACCTCGACCGCCGTGATGCAGCCACTCGAGGCGATCGCCCGCGCCGCGCGCCAGGCGAACCCGGACGTGCTGATTCTCGTCGACGCCGTGAGCTCGCTGGGCGTGGTGAACCTGCCCGTCGACGCGTGGGACCTCGACGTGGTGGCGACGGGCTCGCAAAAGGCCTTCATGATTCCTCCGGGCATGGCGGCCTGCTCCGTCTCGGCGCGCGCCTGGCGCGCCCACGAGCAGGCGAAGATGCCCAACTACTACTGGAGCTTCTCGAAGGCCAAGACCTTCGACGCCAAGAACCAGACCCCCTGGACGCCCGCGCTGCCCTTGATCTACGCGCTGCACGAGAGCCTGCGCATCATGCGCGCCGAGGGCCTCGAGAACATCTTCGCGCGCCACGAGCAGCTCACGCGCATGTTGCGCGCCGGCCTCAAGGCGCTGGGTCTCAAGCTCGTCGTGACGGACGAGGCGATCGCGAGCCGCTCGGTGACGGGCGTGTTCCCGCCCGACGGCATCGACGCGGACGGATTGCGCAAGGAAGTCCAGCGCGCGTTCAATCTGGTGCTCGCGGGCGGCCAGGGCCAGATGGCCGGGCGCATCTTCCGCGTCGGGCACCTGGGCTTCTACCAGCCGCTCGACATGCTGTCGGTGCTCGCGGCGCTGGAAGTCTCGCTTTCGCGCATGGGCGCGACGATCAAACTGGGCGCCGGCGTCGCGGCCGCGCAAGAGGCGATGCTGAAGGAGGCCGTTTATGCCTAACGCCAACCCCAAGGCCGAAACGGCCACGTTCCGGGTGCTCGTGAGCGACCCGATCGACGAGTCCGGCTTCTCGGCGCTCAAGGGCGTCGCGCACGTCGACCTCAAGACGGATCTGACGCCCGCGCAGCTGCTGGAGGTCATCGGCGAATACGATGCGTTGATGGTCCGCTCGCAGACGAAAGTGACGGCCGAAGTGATCGAGGCCGGCAAGAAGCTGCGCATCATCGGCCGCGCCGGTGTCGGCGTGGACAACATCGACGTGCCGGCGGCGACCCGCCGGGGCGTGGTGGTGGTGAACTCGCCCTCGGGCAACACGATCGCCGCCGCCGAGCACACGCTCGCCTTGATGTTCGCGCTGGCGCGCCACGTGCCGCAGGCGGACGCCAGCACCAAGCGCGGCGAGTGGAAGCGCTCCAAGTACGTCGGCCACGAGCTCTTCGGCAAGTCGCTGGGCGTGCTGGGCCTCGGCAAGATCGGCTCGCACGTGGCGAGCGTCGCGCAGGCGATGGGCATGACCGTGCTCGGCTACGACCCCTATGTGACGCCGGAGCGCGCCCGCGAGATGGGCGTCGAGCTGATGGAGGTCGAGGACGTGGTGCGCCGCGCGGACGTGATCACCGTGCACGTGCCCAAGACGCCCGAGACGACGCATCTGCTGAACGCCGAGATGCTCGCCAAGGCCAAGCCCGGCGTGGTGCTGATCAACTGCGCGCGCGGCGGCATCATTCACGAGGGC
>DATNPP010000378.1:0-11593 GCA_036703175.1 Oscillatoriaceae cyanobacterium | reverse complement strand
GTAGCTCATCACCAGGTGATCGCCGCGCACCTCGGCATGCACCAGGCGGCCGGTCGCCGTGGGCGCCGGCAGCAATCCCATCGGATCGACGAGGATGCGGCCGTCCTCGAAGCGCACGCCCGCCGTCGCGCCCTCGGGCATGAAGCGGCCCAGCTCGACGCCGAGCAGATTGAAGATCCGATCGAGCGGCAGCGCGCCGCTTTTGATCTCCTCGGGCACCAGCTCGAGCTGGCCACCGATCGCGACGCCCACGCGGCAGCGCAGGTACAGGCGAATCGTGAGCAATCGATTGACCCTCAGCGAGCCCTCGAGGACCACGAACGACTCCGGCAGCGTCACGCTGAGGTTGTAGAGCGGCCCGCGCGCCGGAAAGGCGTAGCGGTTCATGAGATTGCCGATGCTCGTCGCGTCCATCGCGATGCGGCCGAGCTGGATGTTGAAGCTGTAGCTGTCCGCGTTCTCGGGAATCAGCGGCATGCGCGCGTCGCGCATGCGCAATTCGGCCTGCAACTCGTCGAGCAGCAGCACCAGGCCCTCTTCGAGCATGAGCTTGGCGTTGCGCGCCCACAGCCGCGAGGTGCCTTCGGGGGTGTCCTGCAGTTGCGCGACGGTGCGCTGGTGCGTGGACTTGCCCGAGAGCAAGGTCTTGCCGAAGGCCCGCACGAAGGCCGAAAGCATCTTCGCCTGGCTGGCGACGCTCGGCTTGGGGGCCTTGGGCTCGGACATGGCGTCTAGCCCAGCCCGGGCCAGTAGGCCAGCTGGGTTTGCTTGACCTCGGCGATGCGCTGCACGGTCGAGGGCGGCAACAGCGCGTCGGCCCGAATCGCGGCGATCGCGTCCGGCCGCGTCGGCTGATCGAGCTCGTGCACGACCGAAGCGACCGCGTGGGCCGTGACGTTCGGCTGATAGCCGCCCTCGAGCACGAAGACCAGCTTGTCGTCGCAGAGCTCGTGCGCCAGGGCCTTGGCGACGCGGGTCATGGCCGCGAAGCCCTGATCCGTCACCTTCATCTGGGCGACGATCTCGCCGGCGTGGGCGTCCTGGCCCGCCGCCACGAGGATCAGATCGGGCTTGTAGCCGCGCGCGATCGGCGCGACGATCTCCTTGAAGACCGTCAGATAGCCGTCGTCGCCCGTAAACGGCGGCAGCGGAATGTTGACGTTGTAGCCCCGGCCGACGCCCGCGCCCACCTCGGCGACCTTGCCGGTCTTGCGCGGGTAGATGCCTTCCTCATGCGTGCTGAGGTACAGCACGCTCGGATCCTTGTAGAAGATCTCCTGAATGCCGTTGCCGTGGTGCACGTCCCAGTCGAGGATCATGACGCGCTTCACGCCGTAGACGTCCTGCGCATGGCGCGCGGCGATCGCCACGTTGTTGAAGATGCAAAAGCCCATGTAGCGCCGCGGCGTGGCGTGGTGGCCCGGCGGGCGCAACAGGGCGAAGGCGTACTTGGCCTTGCCGGTCATCACCTCGTCGACGGCCTGAATCGCGCCGCCGGCGGCCAGCGAGGCGGCCTCGTAGGGCGGCAGCTTGGTGGGCAGCGTGGGCTCCTGGAGCTTCACGTAGCGCACCACCTTCTCGGGCTTGACCGTGGGCGTCGCGCCGGGCGAGGGGGAGGCCTTGTAGATCGTCTCGACCTGCGGAATGAAGGCGAACTCGTCTTGCGGCAGCGCGTCGGCCTTGCGGATGTACTTGATGTAGCTGGGCACGTGGCAGCGCGCGATCTGATCGTAGCTCGCGGGCTTCACCGGATGCGAGGCGACCGTGAAGCCGGTCTGGTTCAGACGCTCGACGATCGCCGAGAGGCGCGTGGGCATCTCCGAGACGGTGCCGACCTTGGGCCCTTCGTAAAGCAGGTAGTCCTGATCGTAGATCAAGGAGAGCTTCTTCGCCGGCGCGACGGGCGCCTCGGCCGGTTCGGGCGCGATGGCGCGCGCGAGCGTGTTCAGATGCCTGGTGGCGACGGCGGTCGCGGGGCGGCTCAACAGCGCGCCGGCAGCCGCGGAGGTGCCGACGGAGCCCAACCAGAGGAGAAAGTGGCGTCGATTCACGGGGATCTTCTTAGAAGGAATGGCCGGAGCCGTGGGGTGTCATAACGCAAGTTTCTGGCCATTATAGGCGGCCATGGCCTGCTCGACTCCGTGACGCGCGACACATTCGACGGCCTCTGCGGCCGACGCGATCGCCTTGTCGAGCAAGGGTTTCTCCTCGTTCTTGAAGCGCCCGAGCACGAAATCCGGCGTCTTCCAGCCCGCGGGCACGGGGCCGATGCCGACGCGCACGCGGTCGAAGTTCTGCCCGCCCAGGTGCTGAATCAGGCTTCTGATGCCGTTGTGACCGCCCGCGCTGCCGTCCGGGCGCACGCGCAGCTGGCCGAGCGGCAAGGCGAAGTCGTCGTACACCACGACGAGGTCCGAGGCCTTGAGCTTGTACCAGTGGAGCAGCTTGCTCACCGATTCGCCGGAGAGGTTCATAAAGGTCGTCGGCTGAGCCAGAATGATCTTCTCGCCGTTCAAGCGCCCCTCGCCGACGACCGACTGCAGACGCGCCTCGGTGCGCCCGGAAGCGCCCCACTCTCGCCCGAGGCGCTCGACGACCATGAACCCGACGTTGTGCCGCGTGCCCGCGTACTCCGGGCCCGGGTTGCCCAATCCGACGACGAGCTTCATTTACTCGAACATGGTGCTGACGGAGGCGTCCTCGTGGATGCGCATGATCGCCTCGCCCAGCAAGGGCGCCACTGAGAGCTGAGTGATGCGCGGAATGTGCTTCTCGGCCGCGAGCGGAATCGAGTCCGTCACGATCAACTCGCGCAGATTCGAGGTCCGAATGCGCTCGATCGCCGGGCCTGAAAGCACGCCGTGGGTGCAGCAGGCGTAGACCGCCGTCGCGCCTTCTTTTTCGAGCAAATTCGCGCCGGCCACCAGCGTGCCCGCCGTGTCCACCAGGTCGTCCACCAGCACCGCCGTTCGGCCGCGCACCTCGCCGATCACGTTCATGACCTCGGCGACGTTCGGCGCGGGGCGGCGCTTGTCGATGATCGCGATCGGCGCGTCGAGGCGCTTGGCGATCGCGCGCGCGCGCGTCACGCCGCCCACGTCCGGGCTGACGATCACGAGATCCGGCAGCTCGAGCTTTTGCAAATAATCCACGAGCACCGGCGCCGCGAAGAGGTGGTCCACCAGGATGTCGAAGAAGCCCTGAATCTGCGGCGCATGCAGATCCATCGCGACCACGCGGTCCGCGCCGGCGGTCGTGAGCAGATCGGCGATCAACTTGGCCGTGATGGCCTCGCGGCCGTGGGCCTTGCGGTCCTGGCGGGCGTAAGCGTAGTAGGGCACCACCGCCGTCACCTGGCGCGCGCTCGCGCGCTTGAAGGCGTCGAGCATGATCAGCAGCTCCATCAGGTGGTAGTTGACCGGATGGCAGACGGGTTGCACCAGGAAGACGTCGTCGCCGCGGACGCTCTCTTGAATCTGGACGTAGATCTCGCCGTCGGAGAAGTTGGCGATCTTCATGCCGCCCAGCTCGACGCCCAGATGGCGGGCGATCGCGCCGGCGAGCTCGGGGTTGGCCGAGCCGCTGAAGAGCTTGATGTCACGCCGCATCGGCAGAATCTCCGGGCGATCCAACTGTGGCAGGTTCTGTCCCAGCATGGCGGTCTCCTCTTACTGCTTGCGAGCGCCGCGGCGCTTCAGGACCCACTCCGGTTTGTTGACCTGCCGCGCGCGCCCGATGGCGAGCGAATCGGCCGGTACGTCCTCGGTGATCGTCGAGCCGGCGGCCACGAACCCGCCCGCATGGACGGTCAAAGGCGCGATCAAACTCGCGTTGGAGCCGACGAAGGCCCCGTCCTCGATGATGGTGGGAGACTTCTTCTCGCCGTCGTAGTTGACGGTGATCACGCCGCAACCGATGTTGACCTTCTTGCCCACGGTCGCGTCGCCCAGATAGGCCAGATGGGCGGCCTTGGAGCCGTCGCCGAGCGTCGAGTTCTTGACCTCGACGAAGTTGCCCAGGCGCACGTCGTCGCCCAGTCGCGCGTGCCCGCGCAGATGGGCGTAGGGGCCGACGTGGGTGCGATCGCCCACGCTCGAGTCCACCAGGTAGGAGTTGAGCACCTCGACCTCCGACCCGAGCGTCGCGTCGCGCAGCTGGCTGTAGGCGCCGATGATGCAGCGCTCGCCGACGATCGTCTCGCCGAGCAGAATCGTGCCCGGCTCGAGGATCGTGTCGCGGCCGATCTGCACGCGCGGCCCGATGACGGTCGTGTCGGGATTGTGGATCGTCACGCCCTCGACCATCCAATGGGCGGCCGTGCGACGGTTGTACTCGGCCGTCAGCTTCGCGAGCTCGCCGCGCGTGTTGATGCCCAGGCACTCGGTGGGATCGGTCGTGATGTAGCTGCTGACGGGATGGCCCTCGCTAACGAGTCGGGCGATGGCATCCGTCAGGTAGTACTCGCCCTGGGCGTTGTTGGGCGTCAGCGCCGCGAGCGCCGCGCGCAAGGGCGCCCACTCGCAGACGTAGGTGCCCATGTTGACCTCGTTGAGGCGCCGCTCGTCCTCGTCCGCGTCCTTGTGCTCGACGATGCGCGCGACGTGGGCGCCCTTGCGCACCACGCGGCCGTAGCCGGTGGGGTCTTCGAGCACGGCCGTGAGCAGCGTCAAGGTCGCCTTCTCTTCGCGATGGCGCGCGAGCAGCGTCTCGAGCGTCCGAGCCGAGAGCAGCGGCACGTCGCCCGAGAGAATCAGCACGGTGCCGTCGAAGTCGTTGAGAAAAGGCGTGACCTGGTCGACGGCGTGGCCGGTGCCGAGCTGCTCGGCTTGCAGCACGGGCGTGACGTCCGCGGGCAGCATGGCTTCGACCTGTTCGGCGCCGTGGCCGACGATCACGAACTGGCGCGCGGGGCCCAGGCGCGAGAGCGTGTAGAGCACGTGGCCGAGAAGCGGCTCGCCCGCGATCGCATGGAGCACCTTGGGGGTGTCCGACTTCATGCGGGTGCCCTTGCCCGCCGCCATCACGATCGCCGCCAGTGGTCGCGTCATCCGCCTGTGCTCCTCGGGGTGTTCCGGTCGACTCAGAGTATACCATCTTCAAAGCTGTCGCCGAGAGGCTTCACAGTACTTAAGGTCGCTCGGCCGCAGGCCTCCTCGCATGCTGTGTTGAAGGATCGACTTCGCTATGATCGCTCAGGACCGGCACGTCCGGCCAAGGCGTAAAGGAGGTACGGATGAAAGCGCGGGATTACACGCAGTTCGGCCGCATGTTCACGGTCGCCGGCATCGCCTCGACCGGCGCCTCGTTGGCGCTCTGGCTCGCGGGCGAGCTCACGGGCAGCCGCAAGCTGCAACACGCGGGGCTGTTCGTCGGCCTCTGGACGCCGTCGCTGTTGGTGATGGCCAATCGGCTGGCGATCGCCGGATTGACGCACAGCGAGCATCAGCGCTTCATCGGCAATGATGAGGAAGGCGAGTTGCACGTCGAGGGCACGCTCAAGCTCGAGCCCGAGGAAGAAGTCCAGACGCCGGTGCAATCGCCGCGTCCACTCTCGCACGTGCGCCAGTATTGAGGGCGTCGCGGGGGCGTCTGCAAACGCTCCCGCGTCTTTTATCCGTTAAGCCTCGCTCGCCTCGGGTAGATTATGTCCGTTGTGCCCCGAAGACGCGGCAAGAGGAGGCAGCGTGAGCGTACTCATCAAGAACGGACGGATTGTCACCGCTACGGACGACTACTACGCGGACGTGTACATCGAGGGCGAGACCGTCGCCCTGATTGGCCGGGAGCTGAACGTGCAGGCCGATCGCGTGATCGACGCGGCGGGCAAGCTCGTGATTCCGGGCGGCATCGATCCGCACACGCATATGGAGATGCCCTTCGGCGGCACCGAGAGCGCCGACGACTTCGAGACGGGCACCCGCGCGGCGGCCTTCGGCGGCACCACGACGATCGTCGACTTCGCCATTCAGACCAAGGGGCACTCGACCCTCGCGGGCCTCGAGACCTGGCACGCCAAGGCCGAGGGCAAGGCCTGCATCGACTACGGCTTCCATATGATCGTCACCGAGATGCCGGACTCGCGCCTGGTCGAGATGGGCCGCCTCGCGGACGAAGGCGTCACCAGCTACAAGCTCTTCATGGCCTACCCGGGCGTGTTCTACTCGGACGACGCGACGATCTTCCGCGCCATGCGCCGCGCTGGCGAGGACGGCACCATGATCTGCATGCATGCCGAGAACGGCATCGTGATCGATGAGATCGTCAAGCGCGCGCTGGCCGAGGGCAAGACCCACCCGCGCTGGCACGCCCACACGCGGCCCACACGCATGGAAGCCGAGGGCGCGCATCGCGCCATCGCGATCGCCGAGGTCGCCGGCGTGCCGGTCTACATCGTGCACCTGTCGAGCTCGGACGCCCTCGAGGAAGTCAAACGCGCCCGCGATCGCGGCGTGCACGCCTTCGCCGAGACCTGCCCGCAGTACCTCTTTTTGGACGACACGTACTACGACAAGCCCGGCTTCGAGGGCGCCAAGTACGTGATGACGCCCGCGCTGCGCCACAAGAGCAACCAGGAAGAACTCTGGAAGGGCCTGCAGTTCGGCGATTTGCACACGATCGCCACGGACCACTGCCCCTTCTGCTTCGACAATCAGAAGCAACTGGGCAAGGATGATTTCTCCAAGATTCCCAACGGCGCCCCCGGCGTCGAGAACCGCATGAGCCTCATCTTCAACGGCGGCGTCGTCGCCGGCCGCATCAACCTCAACAAGTTCGTCGAACTGACGAGCACGGCGGCGGCCAAGATGTTCGGCCTCTTCCCGCGCAAGGGCACGATCGCCGTCGGCTCGGACGCCGACATCGTCATCTTCGACCCCGAGCGCATCGAGACCATCAGCCGCGAGAATCCGCGCACCCACCACATGAACGTGGACTACAACACCTTCGAGGGCTTCGAAGTGCAGGGCTTCCCCGAGACCGTGCTCTCGCGCGGCCAGGTGGTCGTCGAGAACAACGAGTTCAAGGGCCGCAAGGGCGGCGGTCGCTTCATCAAGCGGGCCCGCTACGGCGACCTGCTGCGCGCCGACGGCGCGCGCGCCGCGTCGCTGCGATAACTCTCGCGATTTCGTCAGCTCACCGGGGGAGCGCCACTTCCCCCGGTGTTTTTTTTAGTGAGTGATCATTGACGAGGAGCGATGGCGATGAGCGACAAGAATTTGACGCCAGCAGAACACGCGAGTTGGAACGACGCCCTGACACCGGTTCATCCTGGTGAAGTTCTCAGAGAGGAATTCCTCAAACCAATCGGCGTGAGCCCGCATGCGCTCGCCAAGGCCATCGGAGCTCCGGCCCCACGGATCAATGAAATTGCGCGTGGCGAACGCGGCGTCACGGCGGACACGGCGCTGCGGCTCGGCCGGTACTTCGGCGTCTCGCCGGAAATGTGGCTGGGGCTTCAGGCCGATTACGACCTGGCGATCGCCCGGCGCAAGCTCGGCGAGGAACTCGGACGCATTCGCCCCCGCCTCGGCGAAGTGGCCTCGTAATCAAACACGAAGCCTCCGCGCCAAATCGGCCGGAGGCTTGAAGCTGGGGCGCCAGGATTCGAACCTGGGAGTGCCGGTACCAAAAACCGGTGCCTTACCACTTGGCGACGCCCCAACGCGGCTGCAATCTTAGCCTGGCGGCGATCGCCCTGTCAAGCGCGGCATACGAGCGGACATAATCCCGATGCACGAGCGCCCACAGGTCATGATATTAACGGGGGAAGTCGTCAAGACGTTGCATTCATCGGCTTGAATGGTATATGATGAGGCTTCAAAATCCGCAACGATGCGTTGATCATCAAACGGCCTCCCCGGCAGCGAAGGCGGGGAGCGATGTGGACCCCTCATTCGACAAGGAGCCCTCATGACCCAAACCACGACCCGGTCGGCCGTCCCGGCGAACCGCCTCGAGCAGCATATCGAGGACTTCAAGCCGCCGCTTTCGGACGCGCAGGCCCTGGCCGAGTCTCACCGTTGCCTGTATTGCTACGACGCGCCCTGCGTGCAGGCCTGCCCCACCGAGATCAACATTCCGGAGTTCATTCGCCGCATCGCCACCGGCAACGTCCGCGGCGCCGCGAAGACGATTCTCGAAGCGAACATCCTGGGCCATTCGTGCGCGCGGGTCTGCCCCGTCGAAGTGCTCTGCGCGGGCTCTTGCGTCTACAACGAAAAAGAAGAGCCGCCGATCATGATCGGCAAGCTGCAGCGCTACGCCACCGAGTACGCCTACGAGAAGGGCATCGAGTTCTTCAAGCCCGGCCCGGCGACCGGCAAGCGCGTGGCGCTCATCGGCGCCGGCCCGGCCTCGCTGGCCGCGGCCGCCGAGCTGCGCATTCGCGGTCATGAAACGGTCATTCTCGAGGGCCGCTCGGTGTCCGGCGGCCTCAACGCCACCGGCGTGGCGCCCTACAAGTACAAGCTCGAAGACGCCCTCAAGGAGGTCGCCTTCATTCAGCGATTGGGCGTCGAGATTCGCGAGAACACGCTCGTGGGCCGCGACGTCAACCTCACGGACCTCGCGAGCGAGTACGACGCCGTTTTCCTCGGCGTCGGATTGGGCCCCGATTCCCAGCCCGGCGTGCCCGGTGAAGACAAGCCCGGCTGCGTCGGCGCGGTGCATCTGATCGAGCGCATCAAGACCGAGCCCGGCTTCAAGCTGCAGGGCGTCACCCACGCCGCCGTCATCGGCGGTGGCAACACCGCCCTCGACGTGGTGCGCGAGCTCAAGCAACTGGGCGTGCCGTGCGTCTTCCTGGTCTACCGCCGCGACGAGGCCTCGATGAGCGGCTACGCGCACGAGCTCGAAGCCGCGCGCCTCGAAGGCGTCGAAGTGCGCTTCAACTCGGCCCCGCTCGAAGTGGTCGGCGAAGGCCACGTGACGGGCTTGCGCTGCGTGGCGACGCGCCTCGGCGCGCCGGACGCGAACGGGCGCCAGTCGCTCGAGCAGATTGCGGGCAGTGAGTTCGTGCTGCCCGCGGAGCTGGTGGTCAAGGCCACCGGCCAGGAGAAGCTGTCGGCCTTTTTGGGCGCGATTCCCGGCGTCAAGGTCGACAAGGGCCGCGTCGTGGTCGACCAGGCCACCGGCCAGACGGGCAATCCCAAGTTCTTCGCGGGCGGCGACTGCGCCAACGGCGGCAAGGAGGTCGTGAACGCGGCCGCGGAAGGCAAGCGTGCCGCGCGCGGCATCGACGCCTTTTTGCGCCACGGGGCGCCCAACGCCGACTTCCACGTGACCATCAAGTAGGAGGCAGCCTCAGAAATGGCCGATCTACACGTCAACTTCGCGGGCATCGAGGCCCCGAATCCCTTCTGGCTGGCCTCCGCGCCGCCGACGAACACCGGCGCCCAGATCATGCGCGCTTACGACCACGGCTGGGGCGGCGCCGTCTGGAAGACCCTCGGCACCCCCATTCGCAACGTCACGGCCCGCTTCGCGGCGAACAACCACGGCGGCCAGCGCATGATGGGCCTCAACAACATCGAGCTCATCACCGACCGCCCCCTCGACGTGAACTACGCCGAGATCAAGGAAGTCACCCGCAAGTATCCGGACCGCGCCACGGTCATCTCGCTCATGTTCGAGACCGAACATGAGTGGAAGGAGAACATCGAGCGCTCGATCGAGAACGGCGCGAAGGGCCTCGAGCTCAACTTCGGCTGCCCGCACGGCATGTGCGAGCGCGGCATGGGCTCCGCCGTCGGCTCCGAGCCCAAGGTGCTCGAGGAGATCACGCGCTGGGTCATGAAGTACTCGACCGTGCCCGTGATCGTGAAGCTCACGCCGAACATCACGGACATCACGCGCTCGGGCGTCGCGGCGGTGCGTGGCGGCGCGAACGCGGTCTCGCTGATCAACACGATCAAGAGCCTGATGGCCGTCGACCTGGACTCGATGGTCCCCGTGCCCAACGTAGGCGGCGCCAGCACCAACGGCGGCTACTGCGGCCCGGCGGTCAAGCCGATCGCGCTGCACATGACCGCGGCGCTCGCGCGCCATCCCGAGTTCAACATTCCGATCTCGGGCATCGGCGGCATCACCACCTGGCGCGACGCCGCCGAGTTCATCGCGCTGGGCGCGACCAGCGTGCAGGTCTGCACGGCCGTGATGCACTACGGCTACCGCATCGTCGAGGATCTGATCGACGGCCTCTCGGCCTTCATGGACGAGAAGGGCTACAAGACGATCGAAGACTTCGCCGGCAAGGCGGCCCAGAACTACCGGCACTGGGAAGACCTGAACATGAACTACAAGGTCGTCGCCAAGATCAACAAGGACAAGTGCATCGGCTGCCAGCTCTGCTTCGTGGCCTGCAAGGACGGCTCGCACGAGTGCATCTACCTGCCCGGCGAGGGCCGCGCGCCCAAGCTGGCCGAGGGTTACAACCGCGTGCCCTGGGTCGATCCCGACGAGTGCACCGGCTGCAACCTCTGCTCGCTGGTGTGCCCGGTGGACGATTGCATCACGATGGAGCCCGTCGAGCGCGGTCTGCCGGAAGTGAGCTGGAAGCAGTACATCTCGGGCCAGGCCTCGCTGCCGGAATACAGCTACAAGCACTAATCACCTTCTAATGAAGTCCCTCTCCGGCACTCGGAGAGGGACTCCCTGGTCTCTTCCTGTGTGGTTTCCCACCCTCTGATCAATGGAGAATCGACGAATGGCTAAAACCGTCCGCTGCGGCCTGATCCAGGCGAGCAACGTGGTGCACCCCGATAAGCCCGTGGCCGAAGTGAAGCAGGCCATGATCGACAAGCACGTGAAGATGGTCGAGGACGCCGCCAAGAAGGGCGTGAAGATCCTCTGCCTGCAGGAAATCTTTTACGGCCCGTACTTCTGCCCCTCGAAGGACATCAAGTGGTACGACAGCGCCGAGCCGGTGCCCAACGGCCCCACCACCAAGCTCTTCCAGGAGCTCGCCAAGAAGCACGACATGGTCATCGTGCTGCCGATCTACGAGGAAGACCTGCCGGGCGTGTACTACAACACCGCGGCCGTGATCGACGCGGACGGCACCTACCTCGGCAAGTACCGCAAGAACCACATTCCGGACTGCAATCCGGGCTTCTTCGAGAAGTTCTACTTCAAGCCGGGCAACCTCGGCTATCCGGCGTTCCAGACCAAGTACGCCAAGATCGGCGTCTACATCTGCTACGACCGCCACTTCCCCGAGGGCGCGCGCCTGCTCGCGATGAACGGCGCCGAGATCATCTTCAATCCCTCGGCGACGGTCGCGGGCCTTTCCGAGTACCTCTGGAAGATCGAGCAGCCGGCGCACGCCGTGGCGAACCAGGTCTACGTCGGGGCGATCAACCGCGTGGGCACCGAGGCGCCCTGGAACATCGGCGAGTTCTACGGCCAGAGCTACTTCGTGAATCCCAAGGGCGAGATGATCACCGTGGCGAGCCGCGACAAGGACGAGGTCGTCGTGGCGGACCTCGATCTCGACTTGATCCGCGAGGTGCGCAACACCTGGCAGTTCATTCGCGATCGCCGTCCCGAGACCTACGGCGACATGGTCAAGATCTAGTGTGAGTCAGCGCGCCGGAAA
>DATNPP010000276.1:0-5323 GCA_036703175.1 Oscillatoriaceae cyanobacterium | reverse complement strand
GAGCAGAACTGGTACGCGCGCACGCAGGCCAGCCAGACGCTCAACGCCGCGATGAGCCTGGACGGCTCGCTGGCCTATTCGCGCGGCGGTCCGGCCGGCGGCGATCTGCTGAGCGTCGGGCGCACGGACTACAACATCGAGCGCTTGCTGCTGGCGCAGGGGTGGGACGCCACGGGGGCCTTCAACTGGGCGCTCGGCGATCGCAGCGGCGTGACTTTTGGCGCGGACTGGGATCGCACGATGCAGAATCTGCCGACCTACCTGCAGGTCTTTCCCAACGGCGCGACCCAGCCCGACGGCCCGCCCGGCGGCTACGCGCAGCTCGACAACGTCGGCGCCTACGCGCAGGGCATCTACTACCCGATGGACGATCTCGGCGTGACGGCCAATTTGCGCGACGACCAGAACAGCGTCTACGGCAACAACCTCAGTTCGCGACTGGGCCTGGTGTACCAGGTGAACGCCGCGATCACCGCCAAGGCGCTCTACGGCAGCTCCTTCAAGGCGCCCTCGGCCCCCGAGCTCTACGGCACGCCGCTGATCTACGGCGACATCGTGGGCAATCCGGACCTCAAGCCCGAGCGCGCCAACACGCTCGAGGGGCTCGTCACCTTTTCGCCCAGCTCGACCGTGGATTGGACCAGCGACATCTACTACACGCACGTCGCGGACAAGGTGACCTTCCTGCTGCAAAACGGCAACCCCGTCGCCGTCAATCTGGGCCAGCTGGACTCGGCCGGTATCGAGAGCGGCGTGGACTGGCGCTGGGCGTTCCTCGACGGCTTCTTCAACACCTCGCTGCAGAAGACCGTGCAGACGACCTCGGACGGCTTCGCGGATCCCAACGGCGAGATCGAGCCCTATCCCTACTGGATGGCGAACGCCGGCATCGGCTCGCCGATCTGGCATCTGCCCCTCGGCACCTTCCTCGAGGCGCGCTACGTCGGCTGGGTGCCGTCCTCGCAGTCCAACTTCGTCGCGAACGGTCATGAAGCCTACGAGATTCCGCCGGCGTTCGTGGTGGACTGGACCGTCACCAGCCGCGACCTGTACTGGAACGCGGACAAGGAGACGATCGTGAGCTTCAAGATCGCGAACCTCTTCGACGCCCAGTACACGCAACCCGGCTACGGCGGCGTGGATTACCCCGGCCTGGGACGCACGTTCTGGCTGGATTTCAGCCAAGGCTTCTAGGAGCGCCCATGCGAAAGATCCTGCTGCACCTGTCGATCGGCCTGACGCTGTGCGGGCTGTCCGGCTGCTTTTTGCTGCCGCCCGATCTCGCGGGCAACACGGACACGATCAAGCTCGGCGTCATCTCGCCCGGCTCGGGCACCGACGCAGGCGACGCGGTCTTCAACGGCGCCCAGCTGGCGGTCGATCAGATCAACGCGGCCGGCGGCGTGCTCGGCAAGAAGGTCTCGCTGATTTACGCCGACGACCAGTCCGACGCCACCAAGGCGCCCGGCAAGGCCATGAAGCTCGTCACGCAGGGCGTGCTCGCGATCATCGGCGACTCGACCAGCAGCGCGAGCACGGCCGTGCTGGCCCAGGTGGCCAAGCCCTCGCAGTGCGTGATGGTCTCGCCCGCCTCCACCTCACCGGCATTGACGGATCCCGCCAAGACGGACACGGGCGGCTACTTCTACCGCACCGTCGCGAGCGATTCGCTGCAAGGCAAGGCGCTCGCCCAGCGCGCGCTCGATGCGGGCTACAAGACGCTCGCGATTCTGAACGTCGACAACGCGTACGGCAACGGACTCGCGGAGGTGCTCAAGACCACCTTCGAGGCCCAGCCGGGCCACACGACCTTCGAGCAAACCTACTCCGAGGAACCGGTGCCGAAGCCCTCGTACAGCGACATCGTGGTGCCGTTGCTGCAGAAGAAGCCGGACGCGATCGTGCTGATCGGCTATCCCGGCGGCGGCAGCCAGATCATCAAGGACTGGATCACGAGCGGTATCGCGCCGCAGATGCCGTGGCTGTTCAGCGAGGCGCTGGAACAGGACTCGTTCGTCGCGAACGTGAACAACCCGTCCAGGCTCGAAGGACTCACGGGCACCGCGCCTTACAACTCGGGCGACAACTACAATCGCTTCGTGCAGGACTTCGAGACCACCTACAAGATTCCGCCGGGCCCTTACGCGGTGAACGCTTACGACGCCGCGGTGCTGATCGCCTTCGCGCTGGAACGCGGCCAGGCGCTGACGCGCGACGCCGTCAAGCAAAACATTCTGGCCGTTTCCGCGGGCGCGGGCCAGGTGGTGAATTCCGGCGCCGACGGCATCAAGGCGGGCCTCGAGGCGCTCGCCTCGGGCCAGCAAGTGAACTACGAAGGCGCCTCGGGCTCGGTGGATCTCACGGCTTCCGGCGACGTCACCAGCGGCAGCTACGTGGTCTGGAAGATCACCGGCGGCAAGATCCAGCTCACGGATCAGGTGCTCACGCCGTAATCGCTTCGTGGCTCTTCTGGGACGGTCCTGCTCGTATCCGTGGAAGCGACGGATGCGAGCGAGCGACGTGTCTGGTAACATTCCGTTACAAAGCTCAAACGGGCGAGAAAGGAGCGAGTGACGCGATGCTGCAGACCAACCGTTTCAAGGATCGCCTGCTGGAGGAGAAACAGCGCCTCGAGAGCCGGATCGGGTCTCGGCGCGAGAGTTCCGTTCAGCACGGCTTCAGCTCGATCAACGACTCGTTCTCGAACTCGGGAGACGACGAGTACGCCGACCAGGCGACGGACGTCTTCGAGCAGCAGCTCGACGTCAGCGTGCTCAACAAGTATCGCGATCGCCTGCTCGCCGTGACGAAGGCGCTCGCGCGCATCGACGCCGGCACCTACGGCCGCTGCATTCGCTGCAACACGGCGATCTCGGCCGCGCGCCTCGACGCCATTCCCGAGACTCCCTACTGCCGAGACTGCGAGTCCGAAGTCGAGGTGATGGACTGAACCCTCGCTCGCGGCACGCGCTGGCGCGTGTTTGCTGCGATTTTCTCGCGATACCTCGGCCAAACGCCGAGGGTCGCCCCTATGCCTGCGCCAGGTAGGCGACCCGGTACGTCCGCGCATCCGCGGGCTCGAAGCTGAAACAGGCGTAGGTCGCGATCGGCGTCAAGCCGGCCTCGCGCAGCCAGCCCGTGATGCCGTCGGGCGTGTAGCCGCGCGCGACGTGGGTCGCCGCGAGGCGCTCGTAGTGGCCCTCGCGGCGCAGAAAGTAGGTCGCGTCGAGCGTCGCGAGCCCCGAGGCCGCGTCGTAAGAGGCGCGCCAGAAGCGGGCGTAGGCCTCCGCCAGGTGGCAATCCGTGGCGTTGCCCCACACCTCGGCCAGCGCGTAGGGCGTGTTGACGTCGAAAAAGAAGAGCCCGCCCGGCACGAGGGCGCGCCGCACGGCGAAAAAGAGCTTGCGGACGTCGTCCGGCTCGATCAAATGGTTGATACTGTCGTAAAAACAGGTTCCGAGATCGTAGCAAGCGGGTATGTCGAGATCGGCCAGGCCCTGGCATTCGAAGCGGACATTCGCTTTCCAGCGGGCCGCACGGGTGCGCGCCCGCGCGAGCATCGCCTCGGAGCCGTCCACGCCGGTGACCTCGAAGCCTCGGCGGGCGAGCGCCACGGCGGCCGCCCCCGTGCCGCACGCCAGATCGACCACGCGTCGAGGACGGGCGCGCCGCAGCGCCAGGATCTCCAACAGGTACGACACCATCCGTAGACTGAAACGACTTTGCCCCGACAGGTCATACACCTCGGCGATCGCGTCGTAGAGCGCTGCAGCGTTCACTTTAATCTTTCCTTAACAAACAGGCCCGGATTCGTCGTTTCTGGGTCCGCTGTGCGCAATCTCACGAAATGTGAAAAAACCCGCAAATCAGCAAGATCTTGAGCTTGGAGAAGGATAACAATTCCAGCCTGTACGTTATGCCTTCTTTAAATCAGCGTAAAATCTTAGTTCAGACACAGCAGGGACGCGATAACGCAAAGCGGGGGAGTGAGCTTCGGCGATTTTTGGCCAAAAACGGCGAAATTTGCGGCTGGCTTCGGCGACCCGATTCCCCTATTATATAGAAGGAAACTATGTCAGAACAGGAATATGCACCCGATTTGGCGGGTGAAGTAGGAGGTGCGGCCTTGCCTAACACGATTTCCGACGAGCTTGCGATCGAAACCACCTCGACGACGAGCTTCGACGATACCCACATTCTACCGGAATCCGAGATCCTGGCGAGCCCGCTCCGTCCGCGCATCGAGCAGGAAGAGGCCGAGCCGTCGGGTGACGATCTCACCGAGGAGCACGAGGAGACCGAAGAGCGCATCCACGTGACGCCGACGGCCGGCCCGGTGCTGGAGCAGTCCGACGACTCGATTCGGATGTACCTGCAAGAGATCGGCAAGCGTCGTCTAATCACGCACGCCGAGGAGCTCGAATACGCGCGACGCATCGCCGCCGGCGGCACCGATGGCGAGAAGGCGAAGCACGAGCTGGTCGCAGCCAATCTGCGATTGGTCGTCAGCATCGCCCGCAAGCACCTGGGCCGTGGGTTGTCGTTCCTGGATCTCATTCAGGAAGGCAACATGGGCCTGATGCGTGCGGCTGAGAAGTACGACTACCGCAAGGGCTACAAGTTCTCGACCTACGCCACCTGGTGGATCCGTCAGGCCATCACCCGCGCGATCGCGGACCAGGGCCGCACGATCCGCGTGCCGGTGCACATGGTCGAGACGATCAGCCGCGTGAAGAAGACGATCCGCCTGATGAGCCAGAAGCTGGGCCGTCAGCCTTCGGAGCACGAAGTGGCCGAGGAGCTGCAAATCACGGTCGAGAAGCTGCGCGAGATCACGAAGGCCGACCAGGAGCCCGTCTCGCTCGAGACGCCGATCGGTAAGGAAGAGGATTCGCGCCTGGGTGACATCATCCGCGATCAGCACACGGCGAGCCCCCCGCAGACGGCGCTTCAGCGCATGCTCTGCGAGGACGTCAACAATCTGCTCGAGACGCATCTGACGGAGCGCGAGCGCTACGTCGTGCGTCGCCGCTTCGGTCTTGACGGCGGCCAGCAGCGCACGCTGGAGGGCATCGGCCACGACATGGGCGTCACGCGCGAGCGCGTGCGTCAGATCGAGGCCAAGGCGCTCAACAAGCTGCGGATGTCGCTCCAAAAGGAGCAACTCCGTGGGTACCTCTCCTAGAAACCGGATGCCGAAGGGCCGTTCCTCTTGAGGAGCGGCCCTTTTTTTTTTTGAAGAAGAAGTTGAAGCACTGCCCTCTCCCCCGGAGGGTGGGAGAGGGATATTTCACCGCCGTGCAGGCGGTGAAATCGGGAGAGG
>DATNPP010000373.1:0-4924 GCA_036703175.1 Oscillatoriaceae cyanobacterium | reverse complement strand
CGACGACGAATACCGGCTGGAGCGCTTCGGCATTCGCCGACACCTTCGCCTCGCCCGCCCCGCCTGGTAAGCGGCGCGCAGCCGCTGGCGGTTTGGCCCGGGCCATGGTATCGTGATCGGGCCGCCCCAGCCGGGCGGCCTGATTCGAGGCACTGGCCCGATCTGCCGCGGCCGCGACGAAGCGCGCTGCGGAGCGTGGCGGAGCTGCCGACGCGAGACAAAGAGAGGTTCTTCGACCATGAGCGTGAACGTGGTGGCAAACAAGGGGCTGGAAGATGTGGTGGTCGGCCCCAGCAGCATCAGCTCGATCATCGACGACGTGCTGACCTACCGGGGTTACAGCATCGACGATTTGACCGAAAATGCGATCAACTTCGAGGAAGTCGTCTACCTGCTCTGGTACGCCAAGCTGCCTTCGCGCGCCGAGCTCGACACGTTCATGAAGGAAGTGCGCGAGGGATCGACCATTCCTTCGCAAGTGATGGACCTCGTGCGCGGCTTCCCCAAGACCGCCAACCCGATGGACGTGCTGCGCACGGCCGTCTCGGCGCTCGGCATGTACGATAAGGACGAGGCCTCCAACACGCATGAGGCCAACCTCGCGAAGTCCAAGCGCCTGCTCGGCCAGACGGCGACCCTGGTGGCCGCGTTCCAGCGCATTCGCAGCGGCCAGGAGCCCCTTGCGCCCAAGGCCGGCCTTTCGCTCGCCGGCAACTTCCTCTACATGTTGAAGGGCCAGGAGCCGGACGAGGTGTCCGTGCGCGCGATGGAGAAGGCCTTCATTCTGCACGCCGACCACGAGTTCAACGCCAGCACCTTCGCGGCGCGCCAGACGGCCTCGACGCTGTCGGATCTGCATTCGTGCATGACCTCGGCGATCGGCACGCTCAAGGGCCCCCTGCACGGCGGCGCCAACACGGCCGTGATGAAGATGCTCGAGGAGATCGGCTCGCTGGCGAACGTCGAGCCCTGGATCAAGGACGCGCTCGCCAACAAGAAGAAGGTCATGGGCTTCGGCCACCGCGTCTACGAGCACGGCGATCCGCGCGCGAAGCACCTGCGCGAGATGAGCCGCCAGCTCGCCGAGCGCACGGGTGAGTCCAAGTGGTACGAGATGTCGATCAAGCTCGACGAGATCGTCAAGCGCGAGAAGGGCCTGCTGACCAACGTGGACTTCTACTCGGCCTCGACCTACCACTACATGGGCATTCCCGGCGATCAGTTCACGCCGATCTTCGCGATCAGCCGCACCTCGGGCTGGGCAGCCCACGTGATGGAGCAGTTCGCGAACAACCGATTGATCCGCCCGCGCGCGGAGTACGTCGGCCCGACGCACCAGAAGTACACGGCGATCGACAAGCGCTAAAGACCTTTCGCTCATAAAACGCACAAAACCCCTCCCTCGGCGGGAGGGGTTTTGCTTTGCCGACGGCGTTCCGGCTCTGATTTACGCACGCTTGAACGTAATTTAAGATAATGCTAATCGAATTTGCTTCGGCCGACGCGATAAGGGTGTTAGGGAGCCGACAAGTCTCGGTGCCCTGAGGAAGAGCGAGGAGGCTCCGGTATGAAGGCTTTGGCGAAGCGTTGGATGTGTGGCGGGGCGATGGCGATCGCCACGGCGCTCACCGGCTGCGGACAGAGCGGATTGCCCACGCAATCCTACACGGGCACGACCGATACCGTGCAGCTGGTGCCTCGGGGGCCGGGCGGCACGACGCGCTTTCTCGCGCACAACGTGATCTACCGCCTCGATCCGAACGTGTCGATGACGCTCGAAGATCTGAACGCGGACGTCGTGCTCAAGGATCCGAGCCAGCCCTTCGTGCCGGCCAACAAGAACGACTACTCGATCCTGATCCACCAGGCCAAGGTGGACAAGGGCCCCAAGAGCCTCGCCGCGCTCATGAACAACTACGTCTTCGCGGGCCCCAACGCACCGATTCGCAACGTGTCGATCAAGTTCGTCGGCAATCAGATCGACATGACCGGCCAGATGCACAAGGGCGTCTGGGTGGGCTTCGAGATGAAGGGGGCGCTCACGCCGACGCCGGATGGCAAGATCGCCATGACGGCGACCGAGATCAAGTCGCTCGACGTGCCGGTGAACGGATTGATGAATTTGATCGGCCTCAAGATGTCGAGTCTGATGACGATGGACCCGAGCACCGGCTTGACGGTGCAGGGCAACACGATCATCATGGACCTCTCCAAGCTCTATCCTCCGCCGCGCATGATGGGCCGCGTCACGGCCGTGAGCATCAGCAACAACCGCTTGCACATCACGATGGACGACGGACAGGCCCAGCCCTGGCCGCAACTGCCGGTCGCGAACCCCAAGAGCACCATGGTCATGTGGGGCGGCGACGTGCTGATCAACAACTGTCTGAACCTGAACGCGCACATGGAGATTCTGGACGCGACGCCGCAAGATCCGCAGATCTTCGCGCTCGACCGTTACCGCCAGCAACTCGAGGCCGGCTTCGTCGTGCCGACGATGGACGGCTCGATGATCGCCTACACGCCGGACGTGACCAACTTCGGCAACATGGGGCGCTACCACCCGCCGACCTTCCCGATTCCCGGCATGCAGAGCATGCCCTCGGATCTGCCGAACGAGGACGCGGGAACCGGCTACACCGGCGCCGCCCCGATGCAGTACGACGGCAGCGGCTACGACAACGGCTACACGCCTTCGAACTAGCCTCGAGTCCCGCTTCTTTCAGGCGGGACTTTTCCTATGGCCAAAAACACGACGGCGCGCACGCGGCGCGCCGTCCAAGAGGCAGAGAGCAAGGCCCTCAAAAAAGGAATTGGGAAAGCTCGCAGCTACCCAATTGCATCTTCAGTGTAGCGTGTTCGCCGGGCTGATGCGGTGAGCATGATCACAGTTTTTTCCGTTCAAGGCGCGAGACCCGCGAGCGGCGCCGCGAAGCGCTTCAGCACGGGCACGCGAGCGGCCACCTGGCGAATGCGTGCCCAGTCTTCGGGCGCCAGCGCGCGAAAGAGCCAGAGGTTGAACGCGTAGACCAGCGCGCCGACGGGAATGCCCACGCCCAGTGCCTGCCAGTGCGGCAGCGCATGGGCGATCGCCCAGACCGGAATGCCCATCACGAGGGCCGCGGCCAGCGTCGCGGGAAAGCGCCGCGTGTCCGGCCACACGCCGCCCAATTGCTTGCCCGCGAAGTAGGCGCCCGGCACGAGCGCAGCGACCTGGCCGGCTGCCGAGGCCCAGGCCGCGCCGAGCGCGCCGAAGCGGGGAATCAACAGGATCGACAGCACGATGTTGAGCAGCCCGACGCCCATGCCCGTGAGCACCAGAAAGCCCTGGCCTTCAATTGCGTAGAGCACGGAGCTCGCCGGAAAGCCGAAGCACATCACGAGCGCGCCGCTGCCGAACAGCACCGCGAGCAAGGTGGCGGCCGGCCCGTAGGCGTCGCCGTACATCGCCGAGACGACCGATGACGCCAGCACCGAGCCGCCCACGGCGACCGGCAGCGCGAGAAGCGCCATCCAGCGTCCGGCCGTATGGTAAATCGTCGACACCTGGCGCAGATCGCCCGAGCCGAACGAGCGCGACATCGAGGGGATCAACAGGCCAACGAGCGTGCCGGGCACGAGCCGCATGGCGGTCGTGGCGAGCGCAAAGGCCAGCGCGTAGAAGGCCACGGCCTTCGCGGGCGCCCACATGCCGAGGAAGAACACGCCCGAGCGCTGCCAGACGATCGAATCGAGCAAAATCAGCACCATCAGGCTGTTGCTGTAGCGGCGGAACACGCGCTTGCGTCCGAGCGCGAGCTCGCTCCGCAGCCATCCGGATTGCCAGCCGCCCAGAAAGTGCCAGTAGCCCAGGCAGGCGGACAGACTGGCGAGGGCGATGACCATCAACAGCCCCGGAATGCTCGCGTGCAACGCCAGCACCGTGAGCGTGCCGAAGAACATAATCGCGGTGTAGACGCCCGTCATCAGCGCGACGCGGTCGTAGCGCTGCAGGCCCTGACATGCGGCCGTCAGCAGCGCCATCATCGACATGGGGATGATCGCGAGCGAGGCGACCAGCATGTAATTGCTCAGGTGCGGATGGGGGTAGAAGTGCCCCATCATCGGGCTCACCACCAGCCAAACGACCGTCACGGCAAGCCCGTTGCGCAGCAACTGCTTGACGCCGTAGGCCAACACCGCGCCGGCCTCGGCCCGATCGTCACGGCCGAGGGCTTCGGCCATGTACTTCATGGTCGTCGTCACCAGGCCCAGATTGACCAGGATGCCCGCCATCGTGAAGAACCACGTGACGAGGCTGTAGGTGCCCATGCCGCTCGGCTCGAGCCGCCGCGCGATCAGCGCCGTCACCACGAGGCTCGAGACGGCGTTGAAGCCGATCGTCAGAAAATTGAAAAACGTGTGTTTGGCCACGCGGGTGGCGGACATGGGCGACTCCTTTCGTGCGACGTCGAAGGCGGGTTTCAAGAAGCTTCCGCCGGTGCGAGCGTTCGAATCAATCGGGCGGGCACGCCCGCGATCACCGAGTTGGCGGGAAACGAGCGGGTCACGACGGCGTTCGCGCCGACGACGCAGTTGTCGCCGAGGCTGACGCCCTTGACGATCGTGACGCCTCCGCCGAGCCAGACGTTACGGCCCAACGTGACCGGGCGGGTCACGTAGCCCTGGGCGTGGAACGGGCGCGTGGGATCGGCGATCGCGTGGTCGTGGTCGCGGATCGAGACCCGCTCGGCGATCAAGCAATCGTCCCCGAGGATCACCTCGTCCAGCACGCTGATGGTCGTCCAGGGCCCCAGGTGCACGCGTGCGCCGATCGTGAGGCGGCCGTCGCACTTGATTTCGTTGTGCATGCGCACGCGCGTGTCCTCGCCGATCGTCACGCGCGCCGCATGCCCGAGGCGCCAGAGCACCTCCGGCTCGACCA
>DATNPP010000351.1:0-6301 GCA_036703175.1 Oscillatoriaceae cyanobacterium | reverse complement strand
GCCGCCGGCCGCGACCACGCCCGACGCGTTGAGGTACTTCGCGTTGTCGGCCGTGAGCGGGGTGAAGCTCAAGCCGTTCAGGGGCTCGACGGGCTGATTCGTGCCCGCCACGTTATTCGTGCCCTGGCCCGGAATGGACAGAGGCGGCAGCGTGCAACCGACCAACAGGTTGGCGAGCAGCAGGTATACCGGCAGGCGCTTCATAGTCGTTCTCCTCACAAGGGGGGCTTTCATGCTTAGTATACACATCGGCATACAAGCTGACAAGTATTTTTCAAAAATGTTTTCCATTTCTGTTTACTCGTTTGCCGGCGCCGGCTCGTCCTCGGATCGCAGGCCTCAATACCCCGCCGCCGCGCCGTCCCGGCGTGGATCGGCGACCGCGGCGAGCTTGCCGTTTTCCAGCCGGGCGATGCCCATCGCATCGCCGATCGCCTCGCGCTCGTGGATCGCGTGGTTCATGCGAATGAGCGCGCTCAGCGTGGTGGGCGAAAACCCGCCGCGCTCCAGGTCGATCTGGTCCGGCAGAGCCTGGTGATGCTGGCGCGGTGCGGCGATCGCCGCGTTCAACGGCATGCCGAAGTCGATCATGTTCACGATCACCTGCGTGACGGTGGAGATGATCGTCGAGCCCCCGGGCGAGCCGATCACGAGGAACAGGCGCCCCTTCGGATCGAGCACGATCGTCGGCGTCATCGAGCTGAGCATGCGCTTGCCCGGGGCGATCGCGTTGCGCGTGCCCTGCACCAGCCCGAACAGGTTGGGCGTACCGGGCTTGGCCGTGAAGTCGTCCATCTCGTCGTTCAGCAACACCCCGGTGCCCGGCACCACCACGCCCGAGCCGAAGTCGTTGTTCAGCGTGGTGGTGTTGCTCACGGCGTTGCCGTCGCGATCGACGATATCAAAGTGGGTGGTGTGCGTCGGCTCGAGCCCGCCTTGCTTGCCGGCCTCGGGCGTGGCGACGTCCGGCTTGATCGTCGCGCGCCGCTTGGCCGCGTAGGCCTTGCTCATGAGCGTGGCGACCGGGTTCGTGACGAAGTCCGGATCCCCCAGATAGGCGTTGCGATCCGCGAAGGCACGCCGCGAGGCCTCGGCCATCCAGTGGATCTCGGCCGGCGAGTGCCAGCCCATCGCCCGCAGATCGACGCCCTCGAGGATGTTCAGCATCTCGGCCAGCGTCACGCCGCCGGAACTGGGCGGCGGCATCGAGATGAGACGGTAGCCGCGGTAGGTGAACGAGACCGGCGTGCGCCAGCGCGCCTGGTAACGCGCCAGATCCGCCGTGGAAATGACGCCGCCGTCGTGGGCCTGCTCGTGCGCGATCGCCGCCGCGACGGGCCCCGCGTAAAAGCCGCGCGCCCCTTGCGCCGCGATGCGCCGCAACGTGTTCGCCAGCTCCGGCTGCACGAGGCGATCCCCGGCGTAGGGCAGATGCCCGTCGACACTGTAGGCATGGCGCGTCGCGTCGTTGTGCAGCAGCAGATCACGGTCGTGCCCGAACGTGTCGGCCAGCTTGGCGTCCACGACGAAGCCCTTCGCGGCCAGATCGATCGCCGGCGCCACGAGCTTCGCCCAGGGCAAGCGGCCGTAACGGCGATGCGCGGCCACGAGCCCCGCGACCGTGCCGGGAACGCCGGCCGCCAGCGGACCGACCAGGCTCTTGTTCGTCCGATTGCCGGCGCTGTCGAGAAACATGTCGCGCGTGGCCCTGGCCGGCGCCGTCTCGCGGTAGTCCAGCGCCGCGGTGCGGCCGTTCGCCTGACGGATCACCATGAAGCCGCCGCCGCCCAGATTGCCGGCCTGCGGGTAGACGACCGCGAGCGCGAAGGCCACGGCGATCGCCGCGTCCACGGCGTTGCCGCCCTCGCGCAGAATACCGACGCCCACCCGGCTCGCGAGGATCGAATCCGAGGCCACGGCCCCGTGCGCCGCTTCGACGGCCGGCGCGGGATGGCGGTATGGCCATTCGAGCGGAATCGGCGCGGGCGTCGGCGCCGGCGAGGGCGTGAACGTGGGCACGACCGCGCCGGTGGCGGCCGCGGCGATCAGGGCGGAAGCGAGCAAACGAGGCAGCATGGAAGCGGTGTTCCCCTCTGAATGGAATCGAAAACGGGCGATCAGCGAAAAGCCGGCGCCCCTGTCGGAGCGCCGGCCGGATGGTTGTCCTGTCGGCGATTAAACCGTCGTCAGGCGCTTGAGACTCGGCGAGACCTTGAGCGGCGCGCCGGTCTTGGCGATCACCTCTTCTTCGGTCACGCCCGGCGCGAGCTCCGTGAGCAAAAAGCCCTCGGGCGTCACCTGAATCACGGCCAGATCGCTCACGATCAGGTCCACCACGCCCTTGCCCGTGAGCGGCAGCTCGCAGCGGCGCAGCAGCTTGGGCTCGCCGTTCTTGCTGGTGTGTTCCATGGCGACGATCACGCGCTTGGCGCCGGCCACCAGATCCATCGCGCCACCGGGGCCCTTGACCATCTTGCCGGGAATCATCCAGTTCGCGATGTCGCCGTTCTCGGCCACCTGCAGCGCGCCGAGGATCGAAAGATCCATGTGCCCGCCGCGGATCATGCCGAACGAGTCCGCGCTCGAGAAGAAGCTCGAGCCGGGCAGCGTCGTGACGGTCTGCTTGCCGGCGTTGATCAGATCCGGATCCTCTTCGCCTTCATAGGGAAAGGGGCCGATGCCGAGCAGGCCGTTCTCGCTCTGCAGCGTCACCTCGACGCCCTCGGGGATGTAGTTGGCGACCAGCGTGGGAATGCCGATGCCCAGGTTCACGTAGAACCCGTCGCGCAGCTCCTGGGCGATGCGCTTGGCGATTTGGTTGCGTTCGAAAGCCATCAGACCCCTGCTTTCTCGGCGCGCGGGCGCGTGGTGCGCTGCTCGATGCGCTTCTCGTAGTGCGTGCCCTGAAAGAGCTTCTTCACGAAGATGCCCGGCGTGTGGATCTGATCCGGCTCGAGCTCGCCGAGCTCGACCAGGTGCTCCACCTCGGCGAGCGTCACTTTGCCCGCCGTCGCCATCATCGGATTGAAGTTGCGCGCCGTCTCGTGATAGACGAGGTTGCCCGCCGCGTCGCCCTTGTAGGCCTTGACGATCGCCAGATCCGCCTTGAGCGGCATCTCGAGCACGTACTCATGCCCGTCGATCATCCGCGTCTCCTTGCCCTCGGCGAGCACGGTGCCGACGGCGGTGCGGGTGTAGAACCCACCGATGCCCGCGCCGCCCGCGCGGATGCGCTCGGCGAGCGTGCCCTGCGGCACCAGCTCGAGTTCGAGCGTGCCTTCGAGGAACTGGCGCTCGAAGGTCTTGTTCTCGCCGACGTAGCTGGAGATCATCTTCTTGATCTGGCGCGTCTGCAGCAGCAGGCCCAGGCCGAAATCGTCCACGCCGGCGTTGTTCGAGATGAAGGTGAGGTCTTTGACGCCGGAGTCCCGAATCGCCGTGATCAGGTGCTCGGGAATGCCGCACAGGCCGAAGCCGCCGGCCATGATCGTCATCCCGTCTCGCAATAGCCCTTTCAACGCGTCTTGCGCGTTGCCGACAACTTTGTTCATGGCTGTCCTTTCGCGAAGCCGGGCACCATTGCCCGGCCGAGAGCCGGTTTCAGCCCAGTTTACCATGCGAGCCTCATCGTGATCAGGGGGGCTTGTCAAAAGGTAAATCTTAGGTTATTATACAGTTAAGATCATCAACCGGATTTAACCTGAGGTTACCGAATGCCCCGTGCGAAGACCCAACCGCTGCACAACCCGCGCTTGACGAGTCCCGCGATGGGCCTGGCCCTCGATCCGTCGGACTCGCTTTTCGACGCGGTGAAGGCCTACAACACCCGCCACGCCGGCCGCGACTACGCCGGCACGCCGGCGGACTCGCTCTTCAACCTGGTGAAGGCCTTCAACTCCCGCCGCACCGGGCTGCGCTAGCCCCTCTCGAGTCGCCTCACGAAAAGCCGCTCTCATCGAGGAGCGGCTTTTTCAACGCGTAAGGGCCTGTTCTCGGCGCAACGCCAGTTTCCAGCCCAGTTCCCACGCATGGCGCAGGCTGCTCTCACTCGCCTTGCCTGTGCCCGCCAGATCGAAGGCGGTGCCGTGATCCACGCTCGTGCGCACGAACGGCAAGCCGATCGTCGTGTTGATGCCGCGGTCCATGCCCCACATCTTGAGCGGAATGTGGCCCTGATCATGCAACATGGCCACGATGATCGCGAAGTGCCCGAGCCGCGCGCGATGAAAGACCGTGTCCGGCGGCAGCGGCCCCTCGACCGGAATGCCCTCGGCGATCGCCCGCTCGCAGGCCGGCGCGATGATCCGGATCTCCTCGTCGCCGAAGCGCCCGCCCTCACCCGCGTGCGGATTGAGGGCCGTCACGCCGATCGTGCCGGACGCGAGTCCCAACTCGGCCAGGCTGCGCCCGGCGAGGCGGATCGTCTTCAAAATGCGCTCCGGCGTCAGGGCCGCGATCGCCTCGCGCACGCTCATGTGCGTCGTCACGTGCAACACGCGGAAGTCGTCCACCACGAGCAACATGCCGAACTCCTCGACGCCGGCCAGCTCCGCCAGATATTCCGTATGCCCGATGAAATCGGGCACGCCCGGCAAAATAGCCTGCTTGTTGATCGGCGCCGTCACGAGCCCGGCGAGCTCACCACGCAGCGCATCCCGGCCGGCGGCTTCGACACAGTCGAGGGCATGCGCCCCCGCGCGCGGATCCAACTGGCCGAAGGCCGGCAGATCGTCGTGCGCGTAAGGCACGAGACGCAGCGCGATCATCCCGGACGGCACGGCGTCGTCGGGACGATCGACCTCGTGCCAACGAATCGCGGCGCCGACGACGGCCGCCGCGCGCTCGAGCAATCGGCGATCGCCGTAGACCACCGGCCGCCCTTCCAGAGGAGCGGCCAGCAACTTCGCGACGATCTCGGGCCCGACGCCCGCGGCGTCGCCCATCGTGATGGCGAGCGGCTTCGGCATGCCGTCATGATGCCATGCGGCGCTGCTTCCAGCAAATTAAACGAACATTCCTCGAAGCTTAATCCGATGATAAGTCAGCTTCCGGGTCTTCAGGCGATAATCCCTTCAGAGAGAGAGACCAACGGGTCAAGCGTGTGAGGAGAATACAATGCAGAGCTTTTGGGTTTCGGTCAGCTACGATAAAGAACTGGTTCTGAGCAACTGCTTCACCACCGCCACGCGCGAAGAAGCCGTCGAGTGCATGCTCAACTACCTGCGCCTCGAGTTCGATCTGCCCGAGAGCGTGAACGTCAACGTCAACCACCACTAAGCCGTTTGAATCAGGCGCCGGAAATCCGGCGCCTTTTTTGTTTCGAAACGCTCAGGGCAGCGTCGGCAAGACCTTCGTGGTCACCTCGCCCTTGTCACGGTACACCGCGACGCGCGTGTACACGTCATGCAGCTTGTCGTTGAGCGGAATCACCGTGCCGTTCACCCGGCGCTCGTCGAGCAGCGCGAGATCCACGTCCGAGACGATGATCTGCTCCTGATTGAGCGTGCCCTCGGCCGCCAGGCCGTCACGGGCGAAGTAGAAGTCGTTGGGCGTGATGATCGCCGCCTGGCCGTAGTTGGTGGACATGAACGGCACCTGCGGCAGATTGCCGACCGTGCCCGTGAGCGCGACGTAGATCTGGTTCTCGACCGCCCGCGCGTGCGAGCAGTAGCGCACGCGCAAAAAGCCCTGCCGCTCGTCCGTGCACGAGGGCACGAAGAGGATCTCGGCGCCGGCCTCGGAGACGATGCGCGCCGCTTCCGGGAACTCGACGTCGTAGCAGACGAGAATCGCGATCTTGCCGTAGTCCGTCTCGAACACGCAGAACTCGTCGCCGCGCGACATCTGATAGGGGCCCTTTTCGGCGCGCGTCAGGTGCACTTTGCGCTGCTGGAACACGCCGCCGTGCGGCGTGAAGAGGTGCGCCGTGTTGTAGACCTGCCCGTCGTCGAGCACCGGATGCGTGCCGCCGATGATGTAGAGCTCGTTGGCGATCGCGAGCCCACGAAACAAGTTCTCGTACGCGCCCGTCAATCCGCCCAGCGCCCGCACGGCCCGCGCCGGATCCTCCTCTTTCATGTAGCTCAGCAGCTGCATGGTGAGGAACTCCGGAAAGAGCACGAACTGGCTGCCGTAATCGGCGGCGCTCTCCACGAAGAACGTGACTTGTTGGGCGAACTCCTCGAAGTTCTTGATCGGGCGCAGCAAATACTGCACCGAAGCAATCCGAACGCGCATCCATTCTCCCCGTATCTGCCCGCGGAGGGCCTGCCGGCAGGCCCTCCGCGGGCAGATACGGGGA
>DATNPP010000292.1:0-4152 GCA_036703175.1 Oscillatoriaceae cyanobacterium | reverse complement strand
TGCGGGCTCGTGCGGATGTGCTGCAAGCCGGCCCAGACCAGGGCCCGATTGGGCCCGGCGAGCGAGACGACGTCGGCGACCGTGCCGAGCGCGACCAAGTCGAGCAGCGACGCGAGGCGTGAATTCCAGGCGCCCTCGAGGGCGATCGCCAGAAGCAGCGCCACGCCCACGCCCGAGAGGTCCGCGAGGTGATCGAACTCGAGCTGCGGATGCACGATCGCGTACGCTTCGGGCAGCGTCTCGGGCAGCTGGTGGTGATCCGTGACGATCAGGTCGACGCCGAACTCGCGGGCGGTGGCGGCCGCCGCGTTTGCCGAAACGCCGTTGTCGCACGTGAGAATCAAGCGGTGCCCTTGCGCGTGCAGCCGGCGCACCGCCTCGGCGTTGATGCCGTAGCCGTCCACGAAGCGATCGGGCAAAAAGGCCTCCACGTTGGCGCCGGCGCCATGTTTCAGATAGCGGTAGAGCAGCGCCGAAGCGGTCACGCCGTCGGCGTCGTAGTCGCCGTACACGACGATCGGCTCTTGCGCGGCGATCGCCCGGCGCAGCCGCTCGACGGCCTTGCGCATGCCCGGCGTGTCCACCGGCGTCGTGAGAAAGCCGAGGTCCTCACGGCTTTGCCAGAATCGCCGTGCCGCCTCGGGCGTGGTGTAGCCTCGCAGCCAGAGCAGGCGCGCCGCCGTTTCGCTCAAATCGAGCGTTCGGCGGATCGCGTCGACTTCATCGGCCTGGACGGGGCGCAATTGCCACATGCGGTCTCCTGCTGCTTGAAACACCTGAAAAGCGCGTCGGCGCGCCACTCGCAGAGCGCGACGCTCTCAGAAGCATAAGCGGCGGAGGGGTTTTTTGCAAGCATTCTGCGGGCCTGTGGAACGCGGCCCCGTGCGCGCTTCGAGGCGAGGGGGCTCACGTCGTCGGGGCGCTTGCGGGTTAACATAAAGTTTTGTAATTCGGTTCGCGTGAGCGGAACGGGGCTCGGCGCCCGGCATTCGCTCCGGTGTTTCGCGCTAGGTGAGCGCGACGAGCGGGCCCGTGCCCTGGCGCCGCTTGCAATGGGCCACGGGGATCACCTGCGGGTGCGCGTCCTCAGGCCCGAGCAGATGCGCCCAGTGTTCGTCGATCACGACGAGCGAGCTCAGGCAATGGCGGCAAAAGAAGTCCAAGCCGCGCGACATCCGCCGCACGTCCTTGCCACAGAGTGGACAGCAATAGCCTTCGCCCATGGACTCCTCCTCGCCTGTTAATCCTTAATTGCCCGCTGGCAATTGCACGGCGATTGCGTCCGTATTACCGAATTGTTGCATTCGGCGGAAGCGGGTCATGAATGCCGAGCGCACGGAACATCGACGCGCGCTCGACGCAGCCGGGACACGCGCCGCAGCGCGCTTCTTCGCGGCACTCCCATGTGTCCTCGAAAGGCACGCCGAGGGCGATCGCCAGACGCCCCAACGCGACGGGCTCGTAGCCCCACAGCGGCGCGTAGATGCCGCCGAAGCCATCGGCGCGCAACGCCTCGTCCGCCGCGGCCATGCGCAACGGCAAGGGCTTTTCACCGTCGTCCCGCGGCGCCAGGGCGAGCCAACTGGCTTCCGCTCCGCGCGCGACGTGCGCCGCGAGCGCCCAGCCGGCCGGCGTGGCCAAAGGAGCCGGTAAAGGGCATGCGAGGGTGGGGCGATCGCCGGCCATGCGGCGCGCAGCCTCGAACGCGCGTGCGGGCGTGCCGGGCGAGCTCACCAGCAGGCCGATCCAGTCCCGCCCGCAGGCCGTGAGCCAGCCGCCGAGCGTCGCGCTCGCCAGGCTTCCGTCCAGGCAAAGCGCGGCGGCCGCGCCACGCGGCCAGTCCGGCGGCGCCGGCCAGGGGCCGATCGGTCCGGATTGCTTCTCCACAGGGGACTCCTCCTCGCGCCGAGCCAGTATATCACGCGGATCCGGCCGCAAAAGTTGCGCGCCGTGCAGCTATTTTCGGGCAATTAAGGTATAAGGGGACCGGTAGCCTTGTTTTGGAAGGAGAGTGGCTGTGAAGCGGTTGGCAATCGGATTGGGACTGGCATTGGGCCTGCAGACGCTCGCGGGAGCGCCCGGCGCATGGGCGGCGACCCAGCAAAGCCCGCTGGCGACCGTGCTGGCGGAGGACGGCCGCCTCGCGGCCAAGCACCAGCATCCGATCGTGGTCTTCGATCTCGACGACACGCTCTTCGCGACGGCCGATCGCAACCTCGCGATCATCAAGGAGTGGGCCGCCACGCCCGACGGCGCGCCGTACCGCCAGAAGCTCGACGCCTTGACGCGCGATCAGATTCCTTACGACATCGACGGCGTGCTCGAAGCCAACGGCGTGCCCGCCAAGGACATGCCGGCCATCACGACGTTCTGGGCGAAGCGCTTCTTCACGAGCGACTACGTCAAGTACGATCGCCCCGAGCCCGGCGCCGTCGACTACGTGCGCGCAGTGCTCAAAAGCGGCGCGCAGGTGGTCTACCTCACGGGGCGCCCGTCCTCGATGGAGCCCGGCACGCGCGCGGCCTTGATCAAGGCCGGCTTCCCCTGGGATTCCAAGGGCAAGACCGTTCGGCTGCTGCTCAAGTCGCAATCGCACCAGAAAGATGCCGCGTTCAAGTACCAGGCGGCCCTCGAGCTCGCCAAGACGGGCACCATCGTCGCCGGCTTCGACAACGAACCGGCCAACGTGAACGCGATTCACAAGGCCGCGCCGAAGGCGCTGGTGGTGTACCTGAAGACGGTTCACTCGGCGAACCCGCCGGCGGTCGATCCGGGCATCGTCCAGCTCGCCAACTACGACTGGAAGTAAGCCGAACGCCACGCCGCCCGCTGCCGAGCGGGCGGTTTTTTCATGCTCGCCCGCCGGTTGCAATCGCGCACGGACGCTTCTAGGCTCGAAGCAGGAGGGTCGTGCATGCGCATTCGAACGGCAGGCGATTTTCTGCGTCAGGTCTTCGACGAGTGGCGCGAGGACGACGTGCCCGAGCTCGGTGCGGCGCTCGCGTACTTCACGGTCTTCTCGCTCGCGCCGCTGCTCACGATCGCGGTCGCGATCGCCGGCATGGTCTTCGGCCGCGCCGCCGCCCGTGGCCAGGTCATCGATACGCTGCAGCGGCTCGTGGGCCTCGACGGCGCGCGCGTGATTCAACAGATGCTCCAGAACGCCTACCACCCGCGCGTGGGCGTCGTGGCCTCCGGATTCGCAATCGTCATGCTCTTCTTCGGCGCGATGGGCGTTTTCGGGCAGCTCAAGGACGCGCTCAACCTCATCTGGGAGGTCGAGCCGCGGCCGGGGCAGGGCGTGTTCGCCAACGTGCGACTGACGGTGCTCAACTTCCTCATGGTGCTGGGCACGGGACTCGTGCTGCTGGCCCTCTTGATCCTCTCGGCCGTGCTCCAGGCCCTCGGCCATGGCGTTCTGGGGCTGCTACCGGGCGGCGCGCCGCTGTGGCAGTGGATCGAGGCGATCGTCTCTTTCGGCGTGCTGTGCGGCTTGTTCGCCTTGATCTTCAAGTATGTGCCGGACGCGCGCATCGACTGGGAGGACGTCTGGCTGGGCGCGGCGGTGACGGGCTTGCTGTTCGAGCTGGGCAAGCTCGCGATCGGTTACTACCTGGGAAACAGCGTGCTCAGCTCGATTTACGGCGCCTCGGCCTCGCTCGTCGCGGTGCTGGTGTGGGTTTACTATTCCGCACAAATTCTTTTTCTCGGCGCCGAGTTCACGCAAGTCTATGCCGCCAGGCGTGGCCGCGGTATTCGCCCCGGCCTCCATGCGATGCGCATGCCCGAGCGCGAAAGGCGCGAGCAGGGCATTCCGCACCGCCGTCCACCCGCTCAACCTCGGTGATGGCGCGCCCGCGCCGCGTTTTGAACTTCGAAGCGCGGGTATTTAGTCGATAAGCAGGCTTACGTCCGGCTTGCCGAATCGGCTCGCAGGGCCTAAGCTTGAAAGAAAGGTACGCCGGTTCAGGCCGGCGAGGAGGAACCGTGCCAATCTTCATCGGGCTCACGGGCACCCGCGAAGGCATGAGCAGCAGCGCCAACAGCAGCGACTTCGGTGGGTTCGGCGTGCGTCCGCCGCTTTATTTGGTCTCGCAGGACTATTGCAACGCGGTGTTGGCCGCGGGCGCCGTTCCGGTGCTGTTGCCGCAA
>DATNPP010000216.1:0-2722 GCA_036703175.1 Oscillatoriaceae cyanobacterium | reverse complement strand
CGCCTTCGCGATCGCCTGCGTGGCCTGGAGGCGCGCATGAGCGTGACGCAGCCCTCCAATAGCCCGCGCGACCATGTGGCGGGCCTCGAGTCGATTCGCGTCGTTTGCGCGCTCTGGGTGATGCTCAGCCATTTGCCGCTCGCGCCGTTCTACGCGTTTCTACCGGCTTCATGGCAGCCGCACGCCCTCTGGTTCGAGAAGGCGGCCATCTCCGGTCCTGCGGCGGTGATCGTCTTTTTCGTGATCTCGGGCTTTTGCATCCACTATCCCTACCGGCATGCCGCGCAACTGCCGATCGCCCGATTCCTGGTGCGTCGCTACGTGCGCATCCTCCTGCCGCTCGTCGCGGCGGTCTGGCTGGGGGCGTGGCTGCATTACTCGTTGCGGGATTTCGAAAGCACGATCCTTTGGAGCCTGTTCGCCGAGTTGCTTTATTACACGGCCTATCCCTTGCTCTTCCGTCTGCGCAGCCGGCTGGGCTTCAAATGGCTGCTCGGCCTGTCGGCCATCGCAGCCGGCGTCGTCGTCGCGACGAACCCGTTCGCCGGTAACTATCCCTCTTACGGCATCGTGCCCACCGCCCTGCTCGGCCTGCCCTGCTGGCTTTTGGGCTGCGTGCTGGCGGAGCGTGCGGATACGTTACGACCGGACGGCAACCGCTCCCGCATCTGGGCGTGGCGGATCGGCGTGTGGGTGGTGAGTTGCCTGTGTATGGCGCTGCGTTTCAAGACGCCGATCGGCTATCCGCTGACGCTGGATTTCTTCGCGTGCCTTTGCTACGCCTGGCTCGCGCGCGAAGTCGCCTACTATCGGGTGCGCCGGGAGCCGGCGCTGACGCGTTGGGGCGGCGCCTTCAGCTACACGATCTACCTGACGCATATTCTGGCCTATGCCGTCCTGGTCCGCAGCTGGCCCGCGATTCCCTGGTGGACGATGGTGCCGGCGAATCTGGCGCTCGCCTACGGTTTCCACTTGGCCGTCGAGCGCCCGGCGCATGGGCTCGCTCGGCGCCTCGCGGGAGCCTTGCGCTCAGAGCCGATCGGGCCGTCCGCCTCGGAGGCGGCATGATGTGGAAACGATTTATCCCGGGCGTGCAAAGGTTCTCTGCAGCGGGGAATGATGCCGCTATGAACCGACGCGGCATCCCGTTCTGGCTCTTCGCGAGCTTTCTGTGTCTCTACGTGCTCACGAGTAGCGGCCACTTCAGCGCCTCGGACGATCTGCAAAAGCTCCTGGTGCTCGACGCGATCTTCAAGCACGGCACGCTCGCGATTCCAGGCGGCTGGGTGCACGGCCACGGCGGCCAGTATTACTCCTGGTTTCCGCTGGGGGCCTCGCTGCTGATGCTGCCCGGTTATCTCATCGGACAGCTCGCACTGCATTGGTTTCCGGCCTTACCCGCCGCCTACGTGGTGCGCTTTTTCGTGACGCTCGACAACGCCGTATTCTCGGCGGCGCTGGTGACGCTCGTGGCGCTCTATGCCCGAAAGGCCGGGCGCAGCTGGGGCGCGAGCGTGTTCGCGGCAATCGCCCTGGGCCTCGCCACGATGGTCTGGCCCTACGCCAAGACGGCCTGGTCCGAGCCGGGCGCCACGCTGGCGCTCTTCGCGGGCTGCTTCGCGCTTCTGCTGGCCCGCCGGGCGACCGGGGCTGCGAGCGCGCGCTGGTTCTTCGCCGCCGGCACGGGATTGGCGCTCGGGGCTTTCGTGCGTCAGGAGTACGCGCTCGTCGGCATGGCGGCGTTCGCCTGGTGCTGGTTCGCCGAGCGGCGCTCGTGGCGCCAGCTGGTGCCTTTTGTACTGCCGCTCGCGGCGATCGCCTTCGCGCATCTGTGGTACAACGCCGCACGCTACGACGCGCCGCTCTACTTTCCGAACTACCAGCTGCCGCAGGGGGCGCGCCTTCAAGAGGAAGGCCGTTTCGGCAGCTCCTTGTTGCGAGACTTCTACCAGTACGTGGCGAGTCCGAATCAGGGCCTGTTCTGGTTCTCGCCCGCGCTGTTGCTCGCGTGCGCGGGGTTGAGGCGTTTCGTCGCGGATCGCGCGTCTCAGGCCGGCTTGCTCGCGGTCGTCTTGCTGCCGCTGGCCGCCTTCTACGTCGTCGGCTGGGGCGTCTCCTCGTGGGCCTGGGGGTTGCGCTACGTCTACCCGCTGCTGCCGTTTCTGATTTTGCCCGTCGCCTGGTGGTGGGACGCCTCGCGGCGGGCGCGTCTGGCCGGTTGCGTGGTGCTCGCATTGGGCATCGGCGTGCAGTTCCTCGGCGTGGTGAACGATGCCGACGATCTCTACGCCCAGGCCATGCGCGCCCATC
This sequence comes from Oscillatoriaceae cyanobacterium, assembly GCA_036703175.1. Lineage (GTDB taxonomy): Bacteria > Cyanobacteriota > Sericytochromatia > S15B-MN24 > JAQBPE01 > DATNPP01. Next base: position 412 of record DATNPP010000216.1, on the reverse strand, counting down.
CGGGGCTCACGATTCAGCGCGTGATGACCGAGCCGGACAAAGGCCCGCTGGTGCTCGCGCTCGAAGCCACGCCGGGCACGCTCGAGCGCGGCGCCGTGCTCGTGGCCGCACCTCAATCCGGGCACGGCGACTACCACACGCGCCGGCTCGGGTTGCCGGACTGCTGGTGGATTCTGCAGTTGCTAAGCCCCTTGCCGCGGAAGCTCACGGCGATCGCCGTGCTCGCGAACCTGCTCGCCCTGTTGGGATCGATCGCGATGCTGATTCGTGGGCTGCGTCCGAGCACGCAGGCCACGCCGGCTGAGCGCGGCCTGGCGACGGCCTTGCCGCTGCCGGGTGAGGCGCCCTGAATCGGTTCCACTGCCGTGATGACATGGGTACAATGGTAGCTCGCTAGTTCACGAAAGGAGCG
>DATNPP010000215.1:0-1591 GCA_036703175.1 Oscillatoriaceae cyanobacterium | reverse complement strand
GACGTGCGCGCGGCTCTCGTGCCTCGCGGCGATTCCCCGCTGTCGGTGGTGGCGATTCAGGCGGTGGTGCTGCTCATCGGCCTTGTGCTGCAGACGCTGCGGTATGAACGCGGCCGGTGGGCGCTGACCGCCCCCGTGTTTTATATCGGCGGTCTGCTGGCCGTCCTTTGCACGCCGTGGGCCGGGCTCTGCGCCTTCGTGCTCGCCTGGGTGCTGACCTCCGTCGCGCCCAATGCCCAGGGTTTCCTCGTGGTCCAGGCCATGGTGGCCGCGATCGTCGCCTACTGGCTGAATGGCTTGAATCTGTTCCTCATCCTCGGCTTTGTCCTTGGCGTGGTGCCGGTCATTTTCTCGCTGCTGATGAAGAAGCCGCTGGTTGTTTTCTCGCGTCGCTCGATGAGCGCCGCCCGTGGCGTTTCCTCGTGAGTTCGCCCGGCGCTGGAGTGTGGTTCTCCGCGGCGCGGCCGCGCACGCTGCCGGCCGCCATCGCGCCCGTGATCGTCGGTTCCGCGCTGGCCTGGCACGATCGCGCCTTCGATGCGCGGGCGGCCGCGCTCTGCCTCGGCTTTGCGCTGCTGATCCAGATCGGGACGAATTTCGCGAACGACTATTACGATTTCCTCCACGGTGCGGACACGGCCGAGCGGGTGGGGCCCCGGCGCGCCGTCGCCGCGGGCCTGATCAGCGCCGCCGCGATGCGCAACGCCATGATCGCGGTGTTTGCCGCCGCGTTTGCGCTCGGCCTCGCGCTGATCGCGTGGGGCGGCCCGTGGCTGATCGTCGTCGGCGTGGCGAGCATCCTGTCCGGCATCGCCTACACCGGCGGCCCCTGGCCGCTGGCGTATCACGGGGCCGGCGACGTTTTCGTGTTTCTATTCTTCGGGCTCGTGGCCGTGACGGTGACCTATTTCGTGCAGGCGGGACAAATCACGGCAGACGCCGTGCTCGCGGCCGTGCCGATCGGACTGCTGGCGGCGAATATTCTCGTCGTGAACAACTATCGGGATGCCGAGACCGATGCGAAGGCGGGCAAGCGCACGCTGGTCGTGCGGCTGGGCCGGCCGGCGGCGCGCGCACAATACCTCGCGTCCGCGCTCGTCGCATTCCTCCTGCCCGCCGTGCTCGCGTTTCGGCTGCGCTCCGGCTGGTGCACGCTGCCGATGCTCCTCGTGCCGATGGCCGCCGTCCATTTCCGCCGGCTGCGGGAAAGCAAAACGCCCAGCGAGCTGATTGCTCTGCTGGGCGATACGGGAAAACTGCTCGCGCTGTATGCCGTGCTCTTCGCGATCGGCGTGGCGCTTTAAGCGCCGACGTGCGCCGCGAGTTTCGCCTTGAGCGTCGGCTTCGGCATCATGCCGACGAGCGTCTCGGCGACCTGACCCTTGTTGAAAAGGATCATCGTCGGGATCGCACGCACGCCGAATTCGGCCGCGACGGCGTCGTGCTCGTCGATGTTGACCTTGGCGATCTTGAGTTTGCCGTCGAGCTCGGTGGCGAGTTCCTCCAGGATCGGGGCGATCGCCTTGCACGGGCCGCACCAAGGGGCCCAGAAGTCGACGAGGATGGGCGTCGCCGAGGAGGAAATCGTGCT
>DATNPP010000212.1:0-2151 GCA_036703175.1 Oscillatoriaceae cyanobacterium | reverse complement strand
ACGGGCCACGGACGTCCCTCTCCCCCGCCGGGGAGAGGAGAAAAGCTATTCTGCGGCTTGTTCGCTCGACTTCGCCTTGGACCACTTGCCGACGCCGGCGGCCTTGCGCTTGGCTTTGCGGGCCTTGCCCTTGGCAATCTGTTTCGCGGACGGCTGCTTGTCGTTCTTTGGCTTGCTCGGCTCGGCCGGCTTGGGCTTCGACTTGGCCTTGCGCGCCTCGCGCTTCTCGTCCTTTTCGGTGCGCTCGCGCACCTCGCCGTGGAAGTAGACCGGGCGCTCGAAGTGGATGCCCAGCGCCTTCTCGAACTTCTCCAGCACGAAGGCCTCTTGCGGCGACACGACCGTGATCGCCGTGCCCTGGCGGCCCATACGCCCGGTGCGGCCCACGCGGTGCACGTAGTGCTCGGCGTCCGTCGGCAAATCGAGGTTGAAGACCACGCTCACGCCCGACAGGTCCAGCCCGCGCGCCGCGAGATCCGAGGCGACCAGCATCTGCAGCTTGCCCGCGCGAAAATCGCGCATGACCGCCGCCCGCTCGTCCTTGCGCGCCGCGCCGTGCAGCCCCGCCGCGCGGATCTTGTGGTAGCGCAGCTTCGAGACCAGCTCGGGTATCGCCTCGTTGCGGTTCGCGAAGGCGATCGCCCCCACCGGCTCGTAATGCGCCACGAGCTTGCGAATGAAAGGCAGCTTTTCCCGCTGATCGACGACGAAGGCCAGATGCGTGATCGTCTCGGGCAGCTTCAACTCGCCGCTCACGCGCACCACCTCGGGCGTCTTGAGCAGCTTCTCCGCCCAGGACTCGGCCTCCGCGCCCAGCGTGGCCGACACGAAGACGCGCTGCGTCTCGACGGGCGCCTGCCTGAGCACCTGCTCGACGTCGCCGCGATTGCCCTGATCCAGCAGCAGATCGACCTCGTCGGCCACCAGCACGCGCAGGCTCGCGAGCGGCAGCTTCTTGGTCTTCACGAACTCGAGCAAGCGCCCCGGCGTGCCGATCACGACGCGCGGGCTCTTCTTGAGCGTCTCGACCTGGCGCGCCGGATTGCCGCCGCCGGCTATTGCCACGACGTCTCCCTGCGCGCCCTCCCAGAGCCCGCGGGCCACGTCGCGCACCTGCATCGCGAGCTCGGGCGTCGGCACGAGCACCAGCGCCTGCGGCGGCGCCGGGTTGCCCTCGGCGGGCGGCACGGCGTCCAATCGCGCGAGCAGCGGCAGCAGATAGGCGAGCGTCTTGCCCGTGCCCGTCGGCGCCTCCACGAGCGCGTCGCGGCCGGAGAGTTGCGGCGGCAGCGCCGCGGCTTGCACGGGGCTCGGCTCGGTGATGCCTTGCGCCTCGAGGCGTTCGACGCGCGCGGGCGAAATGCCGAGGTCCGAAAAGGGTGCCATGGGGGTGAAATCTCCTTGCCGACGGGGCTCGCATTCTACCACATCGGAACTTCGCGGCCCCGACGCGGTCTTCAATGGAAGCGGGCGCCGTTACAATATTTATCGAACACGGCAAAAGCGGCCGAGTGCCGCCTGCTGACCTGACATAACATTCGGTCGCTTCTTCGGAACGTGCGCAAACACACCGCTCTCCATCGTTTCGGGGCATATAATCGGCATTGCATCCCCTTCGCGAGCCCAGGATTCATGCTTCACGCACCCAAGCCCCTCGTTCTGCGCGCCGCCCTCGCGGCCTTGATGGCGACGAGCCTGTTCCCGAGCCCCGCCCACGCGGCGGGCACCGACGCTTTCTGGGCACGGCTGGATCAGCTCGTGAGCCGCCAGGCTTACCCGACGGCCATGCTCGAGCTCGAGCGCGCCATGGCGCGCGGCGCCTTCGAGGAGCGCTGGAGCGATCGCGCCGAGTACTGGCTGGGCTACGTGGAGCGCCGCTCCGGCGAGCCGGACAAGGCCCTCGCCGAGCTCGCACGCGTGCCGACCGAGAGCGCATGGTACCTCAAGGCGCTGCAGGAGCGCGCCGAGATCGAGCGCCAGAAGGGCGACACGGACGGGGCGATCGCCCTCTACGAGAAGCTGCTGACGCTCGTCCCCGATCAGCAAAGCGACGCGGTGCGCGCGCCGCTGGCGGATCTCTACTTCGAGAGCGGCCAATACGCCAAGGCCCTCACGCACTACCGCGCGCTGGCGAGCACCTTCGGGCCGCAG
>DATNPP010000200.1:0-5761 GCA_036703175.1 Oscillatoriaceae cyanobacterium | reverse complement strand
AGCTGTCCGACGAAGTAAACCGGCGCCGCCGCGCGGGCGAGGGGCCATTCGACAACGCACCACAAGACGCAGACGAGGCCGCGAGCGGCGGCAAGGCGGGGGAATGACGGTCAAGCCAGAACAGCAACACGAAGCGCTCCGGAGCTACCTGATCGCCGCCCGCGGCTTTCCCGAAGACCTCGCGGACCACATGGCCCGGCATGTGGTCCGCCTCATCGACCAGGCGCACCAGATCCGGCACTGGATCGAAGGGCTGTTCGGCAATCGGAGCTTGGCCGCGCTGCCTGACCGGGCGCTGATCATCCCGTATCACGGCCTGGACGGCGCGCCGCTGATCGACGCGCGATCGTCGGGCGAATACCAGCGCTTGCGCCTCGATCCGGCGGTCGAAGGCAGCGACGGCAAGGCGGTTAGGTACCTCGCGCCGGGCGGCACCAGTAACCACCTGTACTTCCCACGCCCGGCCGACGGCGGAAGCCTGATCGCGCTTGCCAAGACGGTTCGCCTGCTAATCTTCACCGAGGGCGAAATCAAGGCGGCTGTGGCGACGTGGTTCGGCTTCCCGTCGATCGCCGTTTCCGGCGTCTGGAACTGGAAGGGCAGCCGCGGCAAGCACAGAAAAACCCAGCCTGACGGCAGCCACGAGCTGGAAAAAGCCAAGAGTGAGGCGATTCCCGACCTAGAACTGATTCCCTGGGCTGAGGTTCGCGAGGCCGGCGTGCGCGTGGTGATCATGTTCGACTCGGACGCGAGCCAGAACGGCAAGGTTTCGCACGCTCGCAACGCCCTTGCCAAGCACCTGCGCGACACCTACGGGGTAGATGTGTGGATCGCGAACCTGCCGGGCGAGGCCAACGGCGACAAGAACGGGCTGGACGATTACTTGCTGCGCCACGGGGCGGACGCGTTGCGCCAAGTGCTCGACGGCGCGAAGCGCACCGGCAAGAAGGAACGAAAGCCACGCACGCCCGAGGAACTGGCCGCGCTCGAGCTGATCGACGTCGGCGAGCTGACGGATGAGGACTTGGACGCGCGAATCATCGTGCTCCGCGATCGCGTGCGCGCGGCCGAGGATGGCGGCAGGGAACAGAAAGCGCTCGAGCGCGAGCTGTCCGAAGCGAAGTTGGAACAGGATTGCCGCCGGGCCGAAAGCGAGTATGGCCTGAACCTGCGCGGCAAGCCTTACATCATCAATTCAGGGGGCGTGCGGCGGGCTGCCAGGGGCAACGCCGATCCAGTCATCAGCACGCGGCCGATTTGGCCGGCGGCTGTGGGGCGCGATGTGGCGACCGGGGGCACCTTCGTTGAAGTGGCCTGGATGGACACCACGGGCGCCGAGGTTCGCGCGTGGTTGCCCCACCAGGCGCTGAGCGATCCGCGTGCGCTTTGCGAGCTGGACGGGGCGAACGTGCCGCGAGGGCGCGTAAACCACGTGTCGAACTGGCTGAGCGATGCGACGGGCTACCTCGTCGGCGATCGCAAGGCCGCGAAGGTGGCGAGCCGCATGGGCTGGGTGGGCAAGGAGGGCGATCGCCGGTTCATCCTGCCTTGCTCGGCCGATGTGGCCTTCATCGGACAAGGCTGGGAGGTGGCGGGAAGCGCAGACGCCTGGGCCAAGGGCCTGCGGATGCTTGCAGAGCTGGGCCCGGCCGGCTATGTCGGACTGGCCGTCGTCGGGCTGTGTGCGGCGGCGCCGCTCGTTCGCTTCCTGGGCTATCACCGCAACCCGACGATCGGGCTTGTGGGCACGTCAGGGAGCGGCAAGAACACGCTGATCGAATACGGGCTGTCCATGTGGGGCGCGCCGGCCGCGCTGTCCGTTTCGATCGGCAGCACGGCCAAAGGCATCCAGGATGCCAACGTGAGCCGCGCGGGCGACCTTCCGTTTTTCGTTGACGAACTGCAACGCCTGTACAACCAGGACCACGACGGCCCGCGCCAGGTAGCGGACCTGCTCTACTTCCTCGGCAACGGCCAGCGGCGTACCACCTCGAGCAGGACGCAGCAGGCCGTTGGCGGCGAGCGCCGGTGGGGGTGCAACCTGTACGCGAGCGAAGATCCGCTGACCGAATCCCTGGCAACTGGCGCAGGCAACCGCGCGATCGAGCTGACGGGCCTGGTCCCCGTGGGGAGTGATCGCCGCTTCGTGCCCGATCGAACCTTCGCGGACGCGCTCAAGGCAATCGCTGGGGCGAATCAGGGAGCGCTCGCCGCCGCGCTGGCAGAAGCGATCACCCGCGACCAGGCCAGAATCGCGGACGGCCTGACGGCGATCGCTGGCGACGTGGCCCGAGAGCATGCCGGCTTGCAGGGCGACGACCACTTTACGATCGCCGTCGTGGTTGCCGGCCTGGTGCTCGTCGAGGACCTGATCGACCTGGAGCTGTCGGCGGTCGAAGTGGGCCGCTGGCTCGCCACGTTCACGGCTCGCGAGCGCGCGGCCGTGAAGGACCGGGCGCGCCAGGCCTTCGAGGCTGTTTGCGGCCTGGCGCTCGGCGCGGTCTTTACACCCGCGAGCGGCGACACGGAGGCGGCGATCGTCGGCGGCGAGTTCATCGCGTGGCGTAGCGGGCCTGATGTCGAGTGGCTGGACATCAACCCACACCATCCCCAGGTCGAAGCCCGATTGCGCTCGTTCGGCGGCGGGAAGCGTTTGGCTCAGGTCTGGAGGCAACGCGGGTGGGTCTTGAGTCAGGACGGGAGGCACGTTGGTTGGAATCGCCGTGGCGTGGGCTGGGTTTGGCGCATCCTGGGCACGTTTTTGGACGGCGTGTTCAGGATCGTTTCCGAGGCCGAGGAGCCCAAGCGTTTCCACTCTGTTTCCACAGTTCTCGAACAAAGTGGAAACGCCGAGGCCCGCGCCAATGGCTAACCTAAGTCCATGTTTCCACTGTTTCCATTGTTTCCACTACATTCCCTTACGACACGCGCGCACTCGCACACGCGCTCACGTGCGCGCACGCACATGCGCACATGTGAGTAAATTTGGTGGAAACGGTGGAAACATGGAAACATTAGCGCTATTGCTTCATCCTCGGGCGTTCGCGAGTGGAAACGCGTGGAAACAGGTGGAAACGGGGGCGCGGCGATGAGCTGGACCACCCGCCTGGCGAAGGTCCGCGCGGACCTGGCGCCCGCCGCCCCGACAGCCGCAGCTCCCGAGCCTGCCATCACCATCGCGCCGAACGCCGCGCCGGCAACGGTCGCCGCATCGGGCACACCGTCCGCCACCGTCCGCCAGGCAGACGAGCCGCCCGCGCTGATTCGCGACCCCGCCGCGTACCTCGAAGCCCACCGCCGCGAGCTGCCGGCCGAACTCGTCGGGTTGCTCGAGGCGATCGCCCGCGTGTGGGAGCTTGGGAGCTGGCAGGCCAGTACGCCCGGCGCGCGCGGCGATGCGAAAGTTACCCGGCGCGCCGAGAGCCAGCGCCGGGAGTTTTCCCGCCTGGTTCACGCCTACCACCAGGAACGGCCCGCCGACGTTCCCGCCTGGCTCGCAGCCCAGACGGCGCGGTATTCCGAGCACGCGCAAGCCGGCGATCGCCGCGAGCCGAAGCCGGCCAGGTGGGGCGAGACTATGGCCCAGATCGCCCAGCTCATCAACGACTTGGAGCCCGCCGACCTTCCTGCGTCGTTCGAGCTGCGGCCCGGCGTGACCGTGAAGAACGGCGGCCGCTTCCTCGCCTCGCTCAAGGCCGATCTGGCGAAGGGGCCGAACGGCATACGCGCTCGACGCGGCTTGCTATGGGCGGACTTAGGCGACTTGCGCCGAGCGGTCGCCGAGCACGTCGAGACGAGCGCGAGCACGGACGCAGCCGGCAACCTGCCGCCGCGCCGCGAGGGGATGACGCCGGCCGAACACCTGGCCGAGCTGGGCGGGTATGCCGGCGCGTTCCGTCTTGCGGGCGACATGGGGCCGCTGCTCTGGGATGCCGCCCGGCTGTGGGAGCGCGACCACGCAACCGACCGGGCGGCGCGCTGGGAGGCGCAATACTGGACGACGTGGGCGAAGGCGATGGGCGCAAAGTGAGATGTCTCATAGGGTTGGTTTTCGACCCTCACATGCGGGTGGCTCATGGGGTTTGTTTTTCAACCTGGCAAGCCCCGCCGGCGAGCCCGGCAAGGAAAGGCGGTAGACGATGCCCTGGGAAACGACACGCGAGGGCGAGCGCGCCCGCGGCAAGATGCTGCGGCTCATCCGCGATTACCACGACGCGCACGGGTACGCGCCGAGCTTCCGCGACCTGGGCGACGGCGTACGGCTCTCACCGGGGACCGTGACGTACCACCTGCAGCGCCTGCAGCTCGCCGGCCTGGTCGCGTGGGATGAAGGGATCGCCCGTAGCTTGCGGCTGACCGACGCCGGCCGAGAGCTGGCGACGCTGGCCCTCGAAACCATCATCCGCGAGCTGCCGCGGCGCGAGGCAGAGGCGCGAAAGGCGAGAGAGGAGCGGGAACGCGTCGAGCGAGAGGCGCGTGACGCTGCTATGTGGGCTCGCGTCCGGGCAGCGGTGGCCGGCGAGGCGCGACAGAGCGGGCCGCCGACCTGAGGTTTTCTGAAGGAGCGACACCCTCCGGAAGGCGCCCATGCATCCAGCGGAAGTAGGGTTTTTTGGGTCTACGCACGTGCGAGAACCAGGCCCCAAGGCGACACGGAGCGCGACAGCATGCCGGCGCCGCAGCAACCCCCCATGTCGCGCGTACAGCTACCGGAACGGCGCGGGGAACGACACCCCCGCGCGCTGGTAGACGGGAAGAACCTAGGCGGCCGGGGCGGTACACCGCTCAGCCTGATGTTTTCTGACCCTTCGCCCGTTCGACAACCAGGCCCCGAAGCGCGACGCCCCGCGCGTGACCGGCTATAATCGACCCACCAAGCAAAAGCCCCCGGCGGCGCTGGCACGCCCCGAGGGACTGGCGAAAACCTGAACGGAGGTTCCGCATGGCCAAGTCTACCACGCTCGAGCGCCACGGCGACGCTCGCGCCTTCCTCGACACCGGCAAGCTCGCGCTGGTCTATCCGCGCCAATCGAGCGGCAAGCAGGTTCAGGAAAACATCTACTCGCTCGAGAACCAGCTCAAGCTCCGCGACCGGGCGATCGCCGACGGCTTCCCAGAGGACCGCGTGATTGTCATCAGCGACGACCTGGGCAAGAGCGCCCAGACGATCGCCGGCCGCGTGGGCATGTCGCGCGCGCTCGGGCTGATTGACCAGGGCCTGGTCGCCGCGCTCTACGCCGAAGACCAGACGCGCCTTTCGCGCGACGTGGACACCGTGGACCATATGGAGATCGGCAAGCGCTGCCGCCTGGCCCGCGTGCCGATGTTCTACGGCGGCAGCTGGCGCGACATGAACGACCGCGGCTCGCGCCTGGCGTACAAGGTGGAGGCCGTCATCGGCTCCGAGATGTGGGCCGGACACGTCGAGAAGATGCACACCGCCCGCAAGCTCAAGGCCGAGCGCGGGCGCGTGGCTTCATGCACCGTGCGCTGGGGCTACCGCCTGAATCGCGACGTGCCGCGCAACCATCCCGACCGCGACAGGCTCTTGGTGCACGAGCCGGAGGCCGCCATCATCAGCGAGCTGGTGGCGCAGCTGCCCGACGCCGGCAGCGTGCGCGAGCTGTACCGGCGCACGTACCCGCTACACTGGCCAGACGGCGCGAAGCTCACGTACCACACCTTGCGCAAGATTCTGGCGAGCCCAATCTACCGTGGAAACTACGCCTGGGGCGACATGTTCATCGAGAAGTCGCATCAG
>DATNPP010000198.1:0-1992 GCA_036703175.1 Oscillatoriaceae cyanobacterium | reverse complement strand
AACTGGCTCGCCCAGCTCTGCGTCTTGGCGAACAAGGCCTTGGTGGCCTGATCCTCGTAGCTGCCCTGGCCGTACCACGTGAGAATCGCGCCGTCGAAGCCGGCGGCTTTCATGAGCAGCAGCTGGTAGCCCAGCGTCGCGCCGTCGGTGCTCGAGTAGGGGCCGATCAGCGGATGATCCGCCGTGGCGGTGTTGGGCATGCCATTCGCGCCGATCTGGGCAGGATTGTGGCCGCCCCACGACCAGTGGTTGTCCTTGGGGACGTTGAACCAGGGCATGTAATCGACGAAGACCTTGCGCTGATTGGGGCTCGCGTTCTGGTTCGGCGCCGCGCCCGTGGGCACGCTCGGGGCGCTCGGCATTCCGACCGGCGGAGCCGGGGCGGGCACCACGGGCGCAGGAACGCTCGGCGGCATCGGAGCGGGCACGCTCGGACGCGGCGCAGGCGTGTAGGTGTCGCGCATGAAGTTCGGATTCGTCGCGCGCGCGGCGGCCACCGCGCTTCCCTCCCATTGGGCCAGGCGGGTGCGCACCACGGCGGCGGCGTTGAGAAGGGCGTTCGAAACGGACATGGACACCTCCGGGCACGATTCCGATGTCGTTATCGCTGAAGGCGGCGGCACGTGGACGTGAAGAACGTAAAGGCCAGGCAAAGGTTGGCTTGATGGTCGGTTAACGGATTCCGCGACGCACGGGGTACAATGGCGCAGGAGGAGAACCGCGTCATGAACCACTGGAAAAAGTCCGTTTCGAGCACCGTGCTGGCCTTGGCCCTACTCGCCGGGTGCGCCAACCACCACGAGGACCACTACGTCTCGCCGCAGGTGCAGGGCGAGACCGCCAAGATCAACCTCGATCAAGTCCAACAGGCCTTCAACGAGACGAAGGGCGCCGACTTCGACACCTGGATGGGCAACTTCGAGAAGCGCGTCAATCAGATTTACGACGGCAGCGATGTCGTGTCGATCGACGCGGATCACAAGACCGGCTATTTGAACGTGGTCGGCTATGTCGAGAAGAATCAAAAGCCCGGCTACCAGTCGGACGAGGAGAAGCTCTTCGCGATTCAGCAGACCGGCCCTTCGGCCGATGCAGGCGTGCCCTACACGGTGTCCGGCAGCGACAACACGCCCTACTACACGGGCTACTATCCGCACAGCTCGGGCATGTCGTCGTTCATGGAGGGCATGTTCTTCGCCCATATGATGAACGGCTGGGGCGGCAACTATTACACGCCCTACAACCAGGTGTCGGTGCTGCACCACTATCGTGACGACTACCGCACGACGCCGGCATACCACACGCAGCAGGCCTCGAACAAGGGCTTCTTCTCGCGCTTCAAGCAGAAGATGACCGGCGGCGTCGCGAGCAAGCGCGGCTTCGGCCAGACGACGTCGAGCAGCTCGGGCAAGCGTCGCAGCTGGTTCGGGGGCGGCTCGAAGAGCAGCGGCGGCGGCTCGCTGTGGGGCGGCCGTCGTAGCTCGAGCTCGAGCAGCAGCTGGGGTGGGCGTCGCAGCTCGTTCAGCGGTTTCGGTGGCCGCAGGAGGCGCTAATGGACTACCTGGTGCAGCTTCAGGACGCGGGCGATCGCCATCGCGTCACGCTCACGCTCACGGATGCCGACGTGAACAAGCCGGCGATCGACGTGGTCTTCGACGTGCTGGGCGCGGAGGCCGACCAGCTCGTCGCGGCGCATTCCATTACCGAAGAAGCGCGCGCGGACTTCGCGGCCCTGCAAGCCGCGATCTTCGACCATGACGCGCAAGGCGCCTTCATTCGCGACGGCGTGGCCTTCCGCGTGAACGGCCGCGACCTGAATCCGGATGCCCCCTTCGTGGGGGCGTTCGCGACCGTCGAGCATCAGGGCCTGCGCTACGGCCGCTGCGACCTGCTGCTCGACGCCCCCGGCCTCGCCGGGGCCGCCAAGCCTGCTGCTGCGGCTTCGTCGGCGCCGGCCGGAAATTCGGCCGACACGTCGCAAGAGGAGCAGAT
>DATNPP010000160.1:0-1744 GCA_036703175.1 Oscillatoriaceae cyanobacterium | reverse complement strand
GCTACGACAAGGGCGCGCCAGCCCGCGCGCCGCCGCTGATCCTGCCGGAGGCGGAGGCGTACATGGCGATGCTCGGTCACGATCTACTCGTCGGCAAGATCACGATGGCGGACGTGTGTTTGCAGATGGTGCCGCTGGCGCCCGAGAGCGGCTGGGTCGAGTTCGCGTTGCCGTACTACCGCGCGCAGCTCGAACAGGGCGAGAGCAGCCTGCAGCACGGGGATGAGTTGCTTTATCGGCTGCCGGCGATCGCCCAGATCAAAAAATCTCTTCCTCCGGTGCCGGCGGGCGGGAGCGCTCGGCGTCGCGCTTGATCCGGCGGCGCTTGCGCGGCGCGGGCCGGCCCGATCCGTTGACCTGCATCCAGACCCACTCCGTCAACAGCGGCACGCCCGTGTAGTTGCCCTGGTAGGCCATCACCGCACCGTAGAAGCCGATCACGGTCGCGGCGAGCAGGCTCGCGACGAGCAGCAAGCCCACCAGCATGTTGATGAACAGCCCGATCTCGGGCAATCCGCCGAGTAGCGTCGAGATCAGACTGCTCAAAAGGAAGATCAACAGCAGCAGAAAATAGAGGCCGATGCCCTGGTAGGCATGGAAGCGCAGCAGCCTCACGTCGCGGAAGCGTCGCCCCAGAAGCAGGAAGAAGCCCACCAGGGGCAGATAAGCGGCCATCGCGAGCAAGCGCACTTGCTCGGAGCGGGGCGTGTAATCCATACCTTCATTGTAGGAGCCGCCGTACGGCTTGACAACCAAAACCGCTCCACGGCTCCGAAAGGCTACAAGCTTAATTTGGATATAACCATGGTTTAGCCCCGGTATAATCTTAAACCCGCAAGCCACGCGGATAATCCCACTATAAACCTCATAACAAATCGATTACCTGAATGCAGGTAGACCCAAGCGGGATTTAAGGAGAAGCATCATGACGAGCGCCGTAGGTTACATCTGGTTGTCCTCTGAGCAGAAGGGCGACGAGTCTGCCTTGAAGGCCGATCAGGAATCGCTGCGGGTCTTCTGCCAGGCGAACAACTTCGAGTTGAGCGAAGTCCTGGTTGAGCACAGCACCACGGGTGCGGCGCTCGAGCGTCCCATTCTGGGCGAGCTGCTCAAGCGGGAGAACGCGATCGTCGTGATTCCCTCGCTCGGCGCGCTGGGCCGTCGCTTCCACGACGTCGCCACGGTGCTCTCCGAGGTGCACCACCTCGGCAAGCAGCTGATCGCGGTCGAAGAGGACATCGACACGAACCGGCCCGAAGGCCAGCAGATGCTGAAGGTCTTCGTCTCGATTCCCCAGGTGGCGCGCTTTATGCGGACGGCGCCGGCGGCCGAGCCCAAGGTCTTCGTGCGCAGCCGCGAAGTGCTGCACAACGGCGGCACCTGCCCCTACGGCTACACGCTCAACGAGGCCAGCAACCAGTTCCAGGTGGTGCCGCTCGAAGCGAACGTCGTGCGCCGCATCTTCCGTGAGCGCGTCGCCGGCCGCAGCCTGCGCCAGATCGCCAACGATCTGACCCGCGACGGCATCGCGACCAAGCGCGGCGGCCGTTGGCAGGCCAACACCGTGAAGACGATCCTCGAGAACATCTTCTACACGGGCTCCTACCAGTGCCAGAACCGCCTCTACCAGAACGATCACGAGGCGATCATCAACGACGACCTGTTCAATCAGGTGAACTCCTCGACCGAGGTCGTTCAGCTGGTCAACTAAAAAGAAAAGCCCCCGCAAGGGGGCTTTTTAATG
>DATNPP010000157.1:0-8362 GCA_036703175.1 Oscillatoriaceae cyanobacterium | reverse complement strand
CTTCGACGCGCGCGGCGACCACACGCGCGCCGAGGCGACACTCGAGCGGGCGCTCGCGATCGCCCCCAGCGACGAGGACGCCTCCCTCGCTCTGATGCGCCACCATGCCGCCCGCGGCCGGGAGGAGCGTGTGCGCCAGGTCTACTGGGATTGCCGCAAGGCCCTCAAGGCTCAACTCGGCAGCGTGCCGAGCGCCGAGTTCGAGGCGGCCTATCGGCTGCTGCTCGCCGGCTCGGGGGCGCGTGCGGGCATTTTGGGCCAAATTTAACCTTCAACCGGCCGATTTGTGACTCGTTCGTGCCCCTCGGCCGCCATAGAGACCATGGCCGGTCGACGAGGAAGCGTTTCCCCGAAGAACCCTGCGAGGCGTTCTTCTTGGCTGTCGCGCCGACGTCGCGCGGGGGTACGGAAAGCATGCGAGCGGGAATAAGAACCGGAGGGAGCCAGCGCTCATGAAACGATCCCTTTCGATTTCGTTGCTCACGCTGCTGCTCGCGGGCTGCACGCTGCCCACGAGCCTCACGGCGCCTCTCGCATCGCTCGAAGGTGAATTCGACGGCAATTCCAACGCGCCGGCGCAAGTCCTTCCGCATCCGAACGACACCGTCGCGCCCTACGCCTCGCCGACCACCCTTCCTTCGACGGTGCCGTCGAGCGTTCCCAGCAACGTCCCGATCGCGCCGCCGCCAAGTGGGTTGCCTGGCCCGGATGCGCTTCAGAACTTGGTGTTGCCGACCGGTTTCATCAGCAAGGCCAAGCTCATCGCGGACGACGGCTCCGCGTTCACCGCCGTGACCTCGCAAGGGTCGGCGAACACCGCGACGACGGCGCCAATCGGGGCGCTCGGTCCCAAACCCGTCCCAGGCGGCGGCGCGACCCTGAGCCCGACGTTCAATTGGGCCACGTCGGCGCCGAGCGTGGTTGCCTTCGCGCTGCCGGCCTGGCTCAGCTCGGGCACCACACTCGGTTCCGAGACCGCGAACACCGTGGACACGGCCGGTGCCGATTCCGTCGATCTCCAGCTTTTGCGACTGGTGCAATCCGCGATTGCCGACTTCGCCACGACCCGAGACGCCGGAAACTTCGCGCTGCAGTTCGCCGCCGCGCATCATCTCACGACCAGCGCGCCCGTCGGGTATCTGGAGGCCGCCAGCGCCGAGCCGACCGTCCAGAACCACCTGCGCATCCTCGCGTTGAACGATACGGGAGGCAAGTGGGCCCTCGACGGCTATCGCTATGGCGGCGGACAGCCCGTCGCCCAATATCTGTCCGTCTCGATGAATGCACCGGCACAAGGGCGCGTCGTCTACCACGACGGGTTGGGTGGCCATGACGGGGCCATGAGCGCCTCGCTGGCGTTCGATCTGACGAAGGGCGTCCTCACGTGGGACTGCCTGCTCGATGACAGCGTGGACGCCAAGACCCCGGCGTTCGTCTCGAAGCACCTCGTCATCAGCCGAATCCCCGGCAGCACCGATCTTGACGTGAGCCTCATGCAGGCCACCCATGCGCTCGTGGCCGGCCAGACGTCGGAGACGGACGCGGTGCTCATGCGTGTCACGCAAAACGGCCAGGCGACGGCGATCGCGGGACGCCAGGTCTACGGCACGGCCAGCGCCGGCTTCGATTTCTTCCGAGACCCTTCGGGCCACGCGCTGCCGTTCGACTACTTCGCCTCCGACGCGCTGCGCCGCACGGGCGCCGTCTCGCAGCCGGCGGCGCCCGACGACGCGTCTTTCGATCGCACGTTGCTTCCCGCCGATGCGGCGGCGATCGACACGGCCGGAAGCGCGTTGTTCGCATTCACGGCCTCGGAAGATTTGGCGACGATCAAGGCCTTCGGCGATTCCGCGCACTAGGCGTCGCCGCGTGCCGTCAAGCGAGGCGGATGGGTTCGACGCCACGCGTTCGCCCTATCGGGCGAATGCGTGCGGCGTGGTATAAGAGTGGTGTTCGCTTGTCTGCAAAGGTCTCCATGCGCGCCGTTCGAATTCTGCTGCTGTCCTCGCTGCTCGCCTTTCCGCAGGTGGCCTTCGCCTTGCCGGTGCCCATGAACCCGGAGGCGAGCATCATCGCGAACCTCACGGCGGCGGTGCAAGGCCATACGGCCATGCCGGGGCTGGTGGTCGAGGTGGGCCGGCAGTTTCTGGGGCGGCCGTACATCGCCCACACGCTGGATCAGCCGGGCGAGCCGCTGACCTGCCGCCTGGACGGCTTCGATTGCGTGACGTTCGTCGAGAGCTCGGTCGCGCTGGCGCGGGCGATCGCCGGCGGTTCGCCGTCCGAGGCGGCCTTCCACGAGGCGCTGACGCAACTGCGCTACCGCGACGGCGTGCGCTCGGGCTACGGCAGCCGATTGCACTACTTCAGCGACTGGATCGCGGACAATGCGCGCCGCGGCCTTGTCGAGGACCTCACGCCCTCGCTGGGCGGCGTGGAAGACACGCGCCAGATCGACTTCATGAGCACGCACCGCGAGGCCTATCCGCTGCTCGCGGACAACGCCGCCTTCCAGCTTATCGAGAGCGCCGAGCAATCCATCAACGCGCGGCCGCGCTACATGATTCCGAAGGACCACCTGGAGGCGGTGCTGCCGATGCTCGAGACCGGCGATATCGTGGGCATCACGACGAACATCGCCGGCCTCGACGTCGTGCACACGGGCCTCGTCGACCGCTTGCCGGACGGCTCCGTGCATCTTCTGCATGCGCCCGAGCCGGGCACGTCCGTCTGCGTGAGCACCAAGCCGCTGGTGGAGTACCTGCAAGGGTTCAAGGCCCACACGGGCGTCATGATCGCCCGCCCCCTGCCGCCACAATAGGCGGCCGGGCTCACCAGCCCTTGCGCAGGCGGCACTCTTCGCGGAAGGCCGTCGCCATCGCCGTCTCGCTGATGTCCGGAAACACCGGCAGCGCGTCGATCAGGCGTGCGGCGCAGATGCGCAGGATGTGATGGCGCGACTGCGAGAGCACCTCGGGCAGCTCGTCGGGCTGCAAAAAGCGGTGTTCGCGCACCGAGACGACCACGAGCGCGTCCATCAGGATCGTCACGGCCGGGTCGATGATGCGCGTGAAGCGCGATTGCAGGGTCTGCAGCTTCTCCGCCTGTTCCGGCGGTAGCATCACGAAGTAGCGATCCGCTACGATCTCGAGCAAATTGAGCGCGTGCTTCTCACCCAGCTCGTCTTCGACCACGATGCGGTGCTGCAAGGTCAGCATGGCGACCTCCCTTTCGGACGAGGATTATGTACCCCTCGAGCGAGGGTCCTAACCGGAAAACTCTCGTCCTTGCTGAATTTGAATCGCCATCAAAACGCTAGGACGCTCGTTTGTCGAGGAGGCTGTCCAGAGGCTCCGCCGCGAGGCGCGATCGCGGTCCGAGCCAGTTCCAGCGCCCCAGGCCCCGCATCACGGTCGGCACCAGCAGCAACCGAACGATGGTCGCATCGAGGATGATGGCCCCCGAAAGGCCGATTCCAAGCTCCTTCGCGTTGATGAGCTCGGAAAACAGGTTCGGCGCGAACACCGAGAGCATGATCAGCGCCGCACCCGTGACCACGCCGCTGGTCCGCGTCATGCCCTCGACGATCGCCGCCTCGTCGTCCAGTCCGCGCCGATGCGCCTCGCGCACGCGGCTCAGAATCAGCACCTCGTAGTCCATGGAGAGCCCGAAGGTCATGCTGAAAAGCATCAGCGGCGTCATCGCCATGACGGCGCCCGGCGGCTGGATGCCGAGCAGGCTCGCGCCCACGCCGTCTTGCAGCACCAGCACCAGCATCGCGCAGCCGCCCAGCACCGGAATGGCGTTCATCAACACGGCCTTGGCCGGCAGCACGTAGGAGCGGAAGTAGACGAACAAAAGCAAGTAGATGCCGCCCACGACGCAGAGCACCACCCACGGCGCCTTGCCGTAGATTTCGTTCGTGAAATCCACGCGGCGCGGCATGTCGCCGCCCAATTCCCAGGTGAGGCCCGGCGGCCGGGCGGTGTCGGCCATCGTGCGCTGCACGAAGGCGACCAGGTCGCACACGTCCGGCGTCGTCATGCCGTCGCGCGGCACGACGCGCATGATCGTCGTGGTGCCGTGCGGATCCTCCCGCAGCGCCAGCGAGAGCCGGCGCTCGACCAGCGGCGCCAGCAGCGGGTTGTTGAGCTGGGCTGCCACGGCGCGCGCCTGGGCCAGCGTGCCGACGCTCAGCAACGAATCGATGCGCCGAATGCGCGGGTCACGCAACAGCGCCTGCGACAGGCCGTCCATCGCCGTGAGCGTGTCCGGGGCCACCACCTGGGGTCCCGGCGGCTGGTGCACGACGACGTAGAAGGCGTCGAGCTCGCCCGTCAGGTGGTGGCGCGCCAGCACGTCGTACGCCTGTCGGCTGGGCAGTTCCGCGGGCAACAACGTCGGGCCCGGCTCCCAGATGCGCAGATGGCCGAGCTGGGCAATCAGCAGCACGACGAGCACCGTGGCGCCCACGAGAATCGGCTTGTAGTAGCGCAGCACGACCGCGGAAAAGGCGCTCCAGTAGCGCTCCTCGTGCCCCCAGCGCAAGCGCGCGAAGAGCCTCGGCCAATCGAGAATCGGATCCAGCGTGGCGAGCAGCGCCGGCAGCAGCGTCAGGCTGGCGACGAGCGACACCGCGACCACGACCACGATCGCGCCCGCGACGGCCTGCATGGCCGATTGGTCGGGAATCGCGAGCGACGCGACGGCGACCATCATCACCAGACCCGAGAAGGCGATCGCCTCACCCGTGTGGCCGATCGACCGCGCGAGGGCGCGTTCGACGTTCTCGCCGCGGCTGCGTTCCTCGCGGTAGCGGCTCACGAAGAAGAGCGCGTAGTCGATGCCGAGGGCGATCGCGATGATGCCCGCGACGAGCCGCGTGAGCATCACGACCGGCAGCAGCCCGTACAGCCCGCCGACGATGCCCAGCGCCGTAAAAAGGCTCGCCACGCCGACGAGCAGCGGCAACAGCGCCGCCACGAGCGAGCCGAACACGAAGACCAGCACCACCAGGGAAACGACCAGCGAGATGTGCTCGATGCGGCCGACCTCGCGATCGTTCATCAAGCGCAGGTCGCGCATCACCACGGGGCGCCCGATCAGGCTGGCATGGACGCCCGGCGGTGCGCGCACGCCGGCGATGCGGGCGGTGACGTCGTCGACGACCTTGGTGGAATCCGCGTCCGAGATGTCCGGCTGCAACGCCAGCTGGCTGACGGCCAGGTCGGCGATCGTCGCGGGCAGCGGCAGCACATGCAGATCCTTGACGTTGCCGTCGTGGCGCACCGCCGCGTCGATCTGCGCGCGGTACGCGTCGAGCGCGCTTTCGGGCGTCGCGGCCGTGCGCTCGTAGACGATCGCAAGCGTCGTCATGGGATTGAAGCCGAAGGTGTCGCGCAGCATCTCGTCCGCACGCCAGGAAGACGAGGCGTGCGCGCCGGTTTCGTCCGTCATCAGCTGGTTCAAATGGCTCGCGCCGAGGCCGCCGAACACCACCATCAGCAGCCAGACGGCGAGCACCACGAAGCGATGGCGCACCAGGCGCGGAGCCAGCCAATCGCCGAGACGTACGAACATGCGCGCCTCCTAGAGCATCTCGAGCGCGGCGGCGCCCCACGAGAAGCCGATGCCGCTCGAGACGATCGCGGCCACGTCCCCGGGCGCGAGGCGATTGGCCGCCAAAGCGGTCTCGAGCGCGAAGAGAATGTCCGCCGTGCCGACGTGGCCGTATTCGCCCATCGTCACGCAGGTCTGGTCGGCCGTGAGCCCCAGCTTGGTGAGCACCAGTCGCATCAGGCCCGGCTTCAGTTGGTTCGGCAGCAGAAAGCTCGGCTTGTCGCTGAAGCCTGATGCCGCGAGGGCCTCGCGCACGACGTGGGCGTAGCGCTGCACGTAGCGCACGCCGAAGCGCTTCATGTGCTGCGGATCGGGCGG
This sequence comes from Oscillatoriaceae cyanobacterium, assembly GCA_036703175.1. Classification (GTDB taxonomy): domain Bacteria; phylum Cyanobacteriota; class Sericytochromatia; order S15B-MN24; family JAQBPE01; genus DATNPP01. The sequence continues at coordinate 2,425 of DATNPP010000157.1, read as the reverse complement.
CGTGGCCCGACTGGCGTTGAGGCCCGCGGCGACGGTCTCGGCGCTCGTGAAGCGCTTGGCGCCGCCGGCGGGCACGAGGATCTCGCCGAGGCCCGCCGAATCGACGGCGAAGGTGAACTCGTGCAGCACGTTCGTCAGCTCGGCGACGCGATCGGTCTCGACGAGCGCCGCGGCGGCGCCGTCTCCGAAGATGAACATGGGCTCGTTGCCGGGATGGCCGTAATCCGCGAAGGCGGCGTCGAAGTGGTACCCCTCGGCGCCGATCACGACGGCGCGATTGAGCCGGGGATTGGCGCGCAGGTAGCTGCGGGCGACCTCGAGCGCGTGGAGCGAGCTGATGCAACCATAGCGCAGCTCGAGCGTGCGCGCGTTTTGCAATCCGAGGAGCTCGTGAACGCTGTAGACGCCCCAGTGGAGGGGGTAATCGGGCATTGAGGAAGTGGCGTAGATGACCATGTCGATGCTCGCGGGGTCGATTCCCTCGAGCAGCTTGCGGCCGGCGGAGACGGCGAAATCCAGCGCCGATTCGCCCGGCGCGCCGATGCGCTTCTCGCGGATGCCAAGCTCGCTCTCGACGCGCGCTTGTTCCATGCCCGTGCGCGCCGCGATGTCCGCCGAGGTCATGCGACCTTCGGGAAAGTGGCTCGCGAGCCGCGTGATGCCCACGCGCGTCATTTTGCCTCCTGTTCGAGCGTCTGGACCAGCTTGAGGTGCGCCTCGTACGCATCGAAATACTCCGAGGCCCGCCCTTCGTTGATCATTCCCGCATGGTCGGTGTTCCAGACGCCCAACGAGCGCCCGATGGGCTGATCCTCGCTGAGAATCAGGCCGTCCGTGTGAAGGTTGGACGGATTCTGATGCGCTTCGAAGCCGGTCACCCAGCGCAGCGGACCGTCCATGAGCCAATACCGCGGATCCAGGCGATGACCGGCGGCATCCAGCGTCACCGAGCTCAGCGGCACGGGACACGGGCCGATGGCCTGATTGAAGGCCTGCACGGCGTCCTGGGCATCCTGATAGGGATGGGAGCCTGCCTCGCCGACAATCACCCGATTGAGGGATTGCAGCCAATCCATGCGGTTGTACAACTCCGCCATGAGCGAGCCGCGATTCGGCGTGCCGATGGTCGTGACGGACAAGACGCGATCCTCCGGCTGAGAAACGTGCGCCAGGCCGCGCGCGATCAAGCCGCCCAGGCAGAGCCCGACGAGCCGGGTGTTGTGGGTGCCCGTGAGGTTCAGATATTGTCTGACGTCCGGCCAGTCGGTCTGAGCCATTTGCAGCAGGCTCATCGCGCGCGCATAGTCCGGCTTGTAGCCCAGCGCGTCGACGCCGTGCGTGCGCAGGAACCGGACGAGGTCCTCGACGCGCTCGTAGTGGAAGTCGCCGCCGAGATAGAGCGTCGGCGTGGCCGACCGATAGAAGTCCGGGGCGTAGCGCTGCTGCAGCACCACCAGCCAGGCGCCGTCTTCGCCCCAGCGCCAAGAGCATTGCCGGGCGCGTTGGCCACGTCGATAGAGCGACGAGAAGCGGGTCCGATGCACGCTCAGTTGGATGTCGCCGACTTCCGTGAGCGCCGTCGGCGTTTCGGTGCAGATGCTGAGCGTGGCGTTTTCGATGCGGCGATCGCCGAGCGGTAGAAACGCATTCCAGCCGGACGCCGTGGTCGTGCCTTCGTCCGGGAAGCGCATATACCCTTCGCCGTGATCGGACTCGAACGAGAGCGTGGCATACCACGGCGTACCGGCCGGCACGAACGCGGTGGCCGCCAAGTGCACATCGGCGTAGGCGGCCGTCGTACGGTCGGGGTCGAAGTACGGGGCGGGCAGAATCGCGAAGCGCGGATGCGCGGTGAAAAAGTCGTCGAGCGGCGCCGCCTTGGCCGGTGCCGCGCACGCCAGAGCCAGCACGGCGACGGCTGCAAGCCGCGCGAAGCGCCAACGATTGTTTCGTGACGGAGTCGACAAGTGTTCAGGCACGCTTTGGGCGATCAAGAATTGGATCCGAGCCCGGTTGCTCGGTGCTCCCTACATACCCGCCCGGTGCCAGCTACATTGCCCTCTCCCCCGGAGGGTGGGAGAGGGATATTTCACCGCCGTGCAGGCGGTGAAATCGGGAGAGGGGGCGACCCCAGGCCAGTAACGGTTGACGCCAGTCGGGATTTGCGGCCGACTCGCGGTCGCCCCCTCTCCCAGCCTCAGCCCCTGAACAGGGCTTCGGCATCCCTCTCCCACCCTCCGGGGGAGAGGGCAATGTTTACGCGTTGATCTCCACGCGCAGCGCGCCTTCGCGGGCCATGACCGTGCAGGCCGTGTGGCCGTCGCGGCTGCGGAAGAGCAGATCGACACTGCCCTCGCCCACCCGCAACCCGTGCAGCGTCACCTGCCCAATCCACTCGGGCAACTGCGGCCGATTGACCCGGAGC
>DATNPP010000156.1:0-10546 GCA_036703175.1 Oscillatoriaceae cyanobacterium | reverse complement strand
CGTTCAGCAACAACGGGGCCATGTCCGGCATCACGCATACGCCGGGCACGACGTCGTTCGTGGTGCCCACGAGCGGCACCTACGCGATCGATTACAGCATCAACGTGGTCGGCAGCGGCGGTGAAGCCATCGCGATCGCCGTCAACGGCAACGTCCAATCCTCGACGCTCGTCGACGACCTCAGCGGGTTCGGCTACCTCGGAGGCCGGGCCGTGCTCGCGCTGAACGCCGGCGACGTCGTCACGTTGCGCAACAACGGGCCGTCGACCGTCACGATCGACTCCTCACCCGGCGTCGGCGCCCAACTCAACATCACCGCGGTGAACGCCAGCGCCATTTAGCCAGCCAGACCGTCAGGGCAAGGCGCGCTAGGGAACCGTGTAGCGGCTGCCGTACACCGACACGTTCATCGGGCCCTGCAGGTTCCAGTTGCCGGATTGGGCGATCGCGCCGAGCGCGTTCACGCGATCGACCGACTCGGCCCAGGCCTTGCGGGTCGAAGGGTCGTGCGCGTGGGCGAGGTCCGCGTGGCGCACGCTGAGGAACTTCTCGACCCAGGCGTGCTCGTTCACGCCCTGCGCGGGCGAACCGCCCATCGCCTTGTCGGTGGCGGCCACCAGCGCCGGCAGGCCGTCGGGGTCGTCGCCGCCGCCGTGCTGGATGATCGTGTCGTACATGACCGCCCGCGCGAGCGGCGTCTTGAGGCCCTGCTGATCGGCCGTCTGCATCGCCGGCTGGTAGTACTGCTCGTCGACGACCGCGTCTTGCGCCGCCCGGAACTTCGGATCGTTGGCCGCCTGATGCCAGGCCGCTTGCAGCCCCTCGAGGCCCACCAGCGATCCCTTGCCGTGCTTGGCGGCATTGATCGCGTTCAGACGCGGTAGATAGCGCGCGAGCGGATTGTTCGGCACCTGCGCGGTGTACTTCTGAATCACCTCGAGCATGTCGCCCGTGCCCGAGGTGAAGCCCGCGCGCCCCGCCGTGATGCCGCGCCCGTCCTTGAGGGCCTCGGTGTACGCGTACTGCAGGTCGATCGTCGAGTTCTCGAAGAGACTCGTCAGATGCTCGGCGCGCAGCTTCTGATCGGGCGTCATGCCGCCCGGCGCCTGGCGCGCGGCCTGGTAAGCGGCGCTCACGTTGAGATCGTCCGTCGCGGGCTTCGTGAGCGGCTTGGTCGCGACCGCCGTGGGGGCGGCGAGCGGTTTGCTGATGGACGGCACCGGCTTGCCGGCATCGAAAGCGCCAATCGGCATGCGAAGTCCTCGAATTCGAAACGGGGGCCCTTTTCTTGTACCACCGAGCAGGGGTCTCGAAGCGTCCCCTCTAGCGGTTGATCGCTTTCATCAGATGGGCCGGGTAGCGCTCGCCGGCGACCGCCGTCGCGGGCGACACGGCCTCGATGTGCGCGAGCTCCTCGGGGCTCAAGCGGATGTCGAGCGCCGCGACGTTCTCCTCGAGCGTCTTCACGCGCTTGGTGCCCGGAATCGGCACGATGTCCGAGCCGCGCGAGAGCACCCAGGCGATCGCCAGCTGCGCGACGGTGCAGCCCTTCTCGCGGGCGACCGCCTCGAGTCGTTCGACGATCGCGAGGTTTTTGGCGAAGTTCTCGCCCTGGTAGCGCGGCATGGTCCGGCGCAGGTCGTTCTCCGGAAGATCCTCGAAGCGCTTGATCTCCCCGCTCAGAATGCCGCGCCCAAGGGGCGAGAACGCGACGAAGCCGATGCCCAGCTCGCGGCAGGTGTCCAGGATCGCGCCTTCGACCTCGCGGGTCCAGAGCGAATACTCGCTCTGCAGCGCCGCAATGGGATGCACCGCGTGGGCGCGGCGAATCGTCTCGGCCGACGCCTCCGACAGGCCCAGATGCCGCACCTTGCCGGCTTTGACCAGCTCGGCCATCGCGCCGATCGTCTCCTCGATCGGCACGGCCGGATCGATGCGGTGCAGGTAATAAAGGTCGATGTGGTCGACGCCCAGGCGCTCGAGGCTCGCGTCGCAGCTCTCACGCGCGTACTCGGGCTTGCCGCACACGCCGATGTTGCGCCCCTGCGCGTCGTGCAGAATGCCGAACTTGGTCGCCAGCACGACGTCGTCCCGCCGGCCCTTGATCGCCTGGCCCACGAGGATCTCGTTGCGGCCGGCGCCGTACATGTTGGCGGTGTCGAGGAAGTTCACGCCGAGATCCAGCGCGCGGTGGATCGTGGCGATCGCCGAGTCCGCGTCCGGCGTGCCGTAGGTGCCGGTCATGCTCATGCAGCCGAGGCCGATCGCCGAAACGCGCAGGTTGGTCTTACCGAGGGACTTTTCTTGCATCGCGATCTCCTCCAATCGCCTCCAGCATACTGGGCGATCGCCCGCAGATCCAGCAGGCGAACAAAAAGCGCCCGTCGTTCGCTGAACGACGGGCGCCGGAAGAAAAAGCTTACTTGCTGCGCAGGCTCTTGACGATCGCCGCGCCGCCGAAGAAGACCGCGGCACCGACGGCGGCGAACATGAGGCCCGTGCCGCCGGCCATCTTGAGCGTCTCGAAGGTGCTGACGGGCGCATCCGACATGCCGCAGGCGAACATGCCGGCGAAGGTGCCGGCGAGGGCGCTGACGCCCGTGCCGACCGAGCCGACGATCATGGCCCAATTGTGCTTCTTGGGCGTCGATTGCGCCTTCACCGGCTGCGGCGCGGTCTGAGCCGCCTTGGAAATCTTGACCGAGTCGCCGGCCGAGCTGGCCGCAGCGGCGGCGGGCGCCTTCTTGGCGGACGCGGCTTGAGGACGGGCGGTGGAAACCGAAACGGCGCTAATCGACATTGGATGACCCTCTTCTTCCTTCACACGATTCACTGACAAGAGGATTATCGTGGGGGCGATCGCAAATCCGGTAAACTCGACGGCAAGGGTTACCTAACGGCACGTTAACGAAAATCGCTTCGCGCGGAAACCGGACGAGCAGAAGCCTGTCCGAGCGCGTCAATCGGGCTTCTTGCCCGGATACAACTCACCGCCGGGCGGAATGGCTGGCTTCTCCTTGCGGAACCACGCGGAGTTCGGCACCGGCGGCGTGATCTCGGCGATCGTGCAATTGCAGGTCCGTCCCGTCTCGCCGTGCGGCGAGTAAAGGCAGTTGCTCTCGTCGACGATGGCGACCGCCGTTCCACAGCGCGGGCAGAAGAGATCCTCTTGGCGCTGAAAGTACACGAGGCGGCTGCGGCAGACAGGGCACACGTAGCCACTGATTCGGCGCCGCGTCTTCACCTTCGTCGCGAGCTCGACCACCTTCGGCAAGTACATCTCGAGGTCTTCCGGAAAAGTCAGAAAGAGGTCGTAGTTGAGCGTCGTGGGGACGTCCTTTTCCACCAGGCCGGTGCCGATGAGCACGAGCGGCAGCACGTTGATCGCCGGGTAGCACTCCATGTCGATCAGCGGCTGATAGCCGACGATGTCCTTTTCGACGCTTTCGATCGGGCGATCGTAGGCGTCCCTGCGGCGGTACAAGCCGATGCTGACGACGTTCGGACCGAATTGCACCAGGCGCTCGAAGTCGATCGGCGCCAGCTCGATCATGACGCCGTGGCCGGCGCGCAATAGCGGACCTGCCAGCAACTCCGCGTAAGCCTCGTAGTCGTCGAGAATCGCCACGTTGACGGGGGGCCGTTCCATCGCGATCGCCTTTCGCTCGCAGCTTGATCCGCTTCGAGCGCATGATGACACGGACTCAGCGCGCTGTCAGCGCTCGGGCGAGCATCGGTTCAGACTTCGTCGGCGCGTGGCAACGTGAACCAGAAGGTGCTGCCTTCTCCCGGCTTGCTCTCGACACCGATTTCGCCGCCCATCGCCTCGACCAACGCCCTGCAAATCGACAGTCCGAGCCCGGTGCCGCCCGCTGCGCGCGTGGAACTGCTGTCGAGCTGCGTGAAACGCTGGAACAAGCGCGGAATGTCCTCCGCCGCGATGCCGACGCCCGTGTCGTGCACCTCACAGCGCACCGCGCCTTCCACGGCGCAGGCCTGCACCGTGATCACGCCGCCGTCGGGCGTGAACTTGATGGCGTTGCCGATGAGGTTCGTGAGCACCTGCCCGAGACGTTGCGCGTCTCCGATGACGTGCGGCAATGCCGATGGCACCCGGCTCACGAGCCGCTGGTGCTTGTGCTCGGCGAGCGGCGCCATGCCGTCGAGGATCTTCTGAGTCGCCGCGCCGAAGTCCAGCGCATGGCAATCGAGAACCAACTTATTCGCTTGAATACGGCTCATGTCCAACAAATCGCTCACCAGCGCCAGCAGGACGTCCGAGCCATTGAGAATTTTTCCGAGATAGTCATGTTGGCGGGCATTCAGCGGGCCTGCAATCTCGTCGTCGAGAATGCTGCCGAACCCCATGATCGCGTTGATGGGGGTGCGTAGCTCGTGCGAGAGCACGCTCAGGAACTCGTCTTTCATGCGGTCGATCGCCCGAAGTTTCTCGATCATGGCTTGCTGGGACTTCTCGCGCGCGATCCGTTCGGACACTTCGATGCCCAGAAGGAGAATGCCGGTGACACAGCCGTTTTCGGTCACGGGCACGTAGGCGGTGTCCCAATAGGTCTCATGGCGCCGCCCATTCCGCTCGAACACCAGCGGCAAGGCCGTTTCGAATTGAGGCTCGCCGCTTCGCAACACGCGCTCGTAGCGCGGCCGTAGCGCAGACTCGGTTCCCGGCATCACCTCGAACACCGTGTGCCCGATGATCGCTTCGCGCGGCAGCCCCATCTGCGTGCAATGCGCCGGATTGTTCCAACGGTAGATCAGATCGCCATCGACGTAGGCGATCGCCGCCGGCACGTGCTCGACGATGCCCGCCAGCAGACGTTGTTGCTGCGCGAGAATGCGCGTGCTCTCGACCAAACGCTCTTCGGCGCGCTTGCGCTCCGTGAGATCGCGCGTGACCTTGGCGTAGCCCACGAGCCGCCCGGACTCGTCCCGCATGGCCGTGAGCACGGCATCCGCCCAGAAACGGCTGCCATCCTTGCGAATGCGCCACCCCTGGTCTTCGGCGCTCCCCTTCTGGGCGGCCTCCTGCATGAAGCGCTGCAATCTGCCCGCCGCCAGGTCTTCCGGGGTGTAGAAGACGCTGAGGGGCCGCCCGATAATCTCGGACTCGCTGTAGCCCTTCAGCGCCTCGGCGCCTTTGTTCCAAGTGACGATGCGCCCCTGCGGATCGAGCATGAAGATGGCGTAGTCGACGACTGAACGGACCAAAAGCTCGAACTGGCGATGTTCTTGCTCCACGCGCTTGCGATCGGTGGAATCGAAGCAGGCGTTCACGCCCCCGGCAGGCGCCCCTGCGCCTTTGCGAGACACCGTGGACTCCGGCCGCAGACGCCGCGTGAGCGCCTCGATGCCCCAGGCGCCGGCGATCGCCAGCCCGCCCGCAACGACGAACGCTCCCGTGAGCACGTCGCGCAGCATGCAACGGACACGCGAAGGGGGCCGAAGGCGCGAAACGGTCACGCTGCCGCCATGGTGCTCATGGCGGCCATTAGACGGGCTTTCTTGTCGAGGCGTTGCGATTTTCGGCATTGGTCACCAATTGTAAGCCTCGCCGCTCCTTCGGAAAATGCCCGGTCTCTCCTTCTCGCCGAGCGCGTCGTCGAGGCGTCACGCCATCCGGCGCCGAGTTGCCGGGCAAGTTCGGCTCGGGCGAATCCGACAACGTTCCGAGGAGGCGTCGATGGACACCTTTTTGAACGGCAACCTGCTCACCTGGCACACGAACGGTCCGCTCGGATTGCCGTTCACCGGCAGCGCCTACCGCGCCCCCGACGGCACCGTCGTCTGGGTGGATCCGCCCGACCCCGGCGCGGACGAGTCCGCGCTGTTGCAACTGGGCAAGCCCACCCATCTCCTGGTCACCTTTCGCGACCACGATCGCGCGGTGGCGCCCCTCGCCAAGCGCTACGGCGCGCAGGTGTGGATTCCCAAGGGCACCGGCGGGGAGATTCAGCCCGTGGACGTCGAGTACGACGAGGCCACCGCGCTTCCGGCCGGCTTGCGCGCCGTCGGATTGCCGGCGGTGGGCTACGGCGAGCACGCCCTCGTCGGCGAGGCCTACGGCAAACGGTTCGCCTTCATCGGGGATGCCTTCTTCAATCTCGAGGGCTCGAAGGTTCCCTGGCTGCTCGGCAAGGCCTTCTTCGTTCGACACGGCGGCCCGTTGGCCCTGAAGCGCCAGTATCGCGGAGGCGACACGAAGGCGGCCCCGACCCAGTTGCGGCGGCTGCTCGACGAGCGGCTCGACATGCTCGTGTTGTCGCACGGAAAGTCCGTTGCCGCGGATGCCGATCGGTGGCTGCGGATCGCGCTCTGCAGCTGATAGCCCCAGCAATTTCCTGCTGGGGCCGAGTCGTGATGGGCGAATGGCTCCGCCGCGCTACGGCAGAATGTTGCCCACGATGTCGTCGTTCTGCGGCCGCGTGAAGAATCGGAAGTTGTCGAGCGTCGCCAAAAAGCCCGGGGCGTTGCAGTTCGAGGCGATCGCCGGGTTCTCCTGATCGTTCGGAGCGCCGCCGGGCCCGAACACGATGCCCGGCGTGCCGGCAGGACGGCCGAGCGTGTCGAGCGCCACGTCTTTGACGACCAGCGCCTGAATCTTGAAAGCGGACTGGCGCCACACGAGCTCGAAGCGGTCTTCGGGGCAACTGTAGGCCAGGGCGGGCTGGTCGTCGACGGTATCCGTCTCGCCGGCCGCGAACGTGGTGACACCGAGCGGCGTGCCGGACGGGGCGACGCGCCGGTCGAAAATGTCGAAATTGGGGCCGAAGGGCGAACCGGGCGGCAAGAGGCCGCGCGAATCGGACCATGCGAACAAGAAGTCGTCGTGGTGGAAATCGTACGCCACCGTCGGTTCGTTCTTCGTCGTGCCCGCGGTGTCGTCGACGACGAACGGCGACCCGACCGTCCCGTTCGGCGGCGTGAAGCGCTGCGCCAGAATCGCGTTGCCGACGTTGCTCCAGGTGATCATGTATTCGTCCGAACGGACGCCGTATGCCACGGATGGGGCGCCGTTGGCCGCGCCGAGGGCCGAGAGATCGACGATCGGGCCCATATTTTGGCCGAGGGCGCTGACGCGACGGGCGGAGATCGTCGGTCCCAGGCCGACTTCGGCGTTCCAGACGACGAGGTATTCGTTGGCCTTCACGTCATAAGCGACGGCCGAGAGGTCCGAGTGCTGGCGCTCCAGCAACGACACGAGGAACGGGGCGCCGATGGGCACGCCCGCGGAAGAGACGCGCCGCGCGTCGATCCCCGGAAAGTCCGTCCAGGTCACCAGGAACTCGTCCGATTGCGAGTTGTAGGCCACGCGCGGATGAAACTGCGGGTTCGGGCCGTTTGCGATCACGAATCGGGCGCCGATCGGGGTGCCGTCGGCGGTCGTCAGTCGACCGTAGATGTCACCGCTGCCGACCGAATCGTCCTGCCAGACGACCAGGTACCGGTTCGTGCGGGAATCGAAGGCCGTCGCCGAATGCGTTTGATTGCCGGGGCCGTCCGCGATCGTGATGCCCGCAGGCGTTGTCGTGCCGCCCGAGGATGAACCGCTTTCGAGCTCGTAGCCCGGGGATGTCGGAGCCTGTCCGGCTCCCGCCGGCAGGCCGATGAACGGCGGATGAGCCGTGCTCTGACAACCGGTCGCGACGAGCGCAACGGAAAGGAGCCAGAATCGGCGCGGACGCTTGGAAATGCCCATGGGCTTTCTCCTCTTCTCGTGGGAGTGCCGATGGTCTCTGGCGCATTGAGCCGACGGATCCGGGTAATTGTCGCCAGGCTACCACTGACCGAAAACCGGCCGTTCGTCCAAAGCGTGCGAACGTCTTTCCCGTCGAGCCCGTTTATCGGGCTCCGTGCAAGCACGCCATCACCTCTTCCGCCTGCTGAACCCATCCGGACACGAGTTCCGCGACCGTGCCGTCTCGGCGCAAGGTCAGCCCCTGCCCCGCCCATAGCGAGAGGTAGTCCGCTTCGCCGCGTGCCGCGGCCGCCGTGCGCATGCCGCGCGTCAGCGCGTTTTGCAGCGGAAAGGGCAGGACCTCGGCGTCGTGGGCGGCCATCGCGTCCATGTAGCGGTTGCGGATGCCGCGCGCCGGTCGGCCCGAGAACGCCCGCGTGATGGCCGTGGCATCGTCGTGAGCCGCCTTCAAGGCGGCCCGATGCGGGGCCGAGGTGCCGGCTTCGCGCGCGGTGAGAAAGGCCGTCCCCATCTGCACGGCGCCGGCTCCCAGGGCCAGCGCGGCCACGATGCCGCGGCCGTCCATGAGCCCGCCGGCCGCGATGACGGGAACACGGACGTGATCCACGACCTGCGGCACGAGCGCCATCGTGCCGATGAGCGGATCGGGCGCGCCCGGAAACGTGCCGCGATGCCCGCCGGCCTCGGCGCCCTGGGCGACGATCGCGTCCAGGCCCACCGCTTCGAGGGCGATCGCCTCCCGCACGCAGGTCGCCGTGCCCATCACCGCGATGCCGGCCGCTTTCAGGCGCGAGACGAGCGCGTCGTCGGGGCAGCCGAAGACGAAGCTCACCACCGCGGGCGCGACGTCCAGCACGGCTTGCAGCTGCGCTTCGAAGTCGTGCTCGCGGCTCGGAATCGGCGGAGACAGCGGCGCGCCGACGGCCTCGCGAAACGGGTCGAGCAGCGCTTGCATGCGGGCGATCGCCGCGCCGCTCGCCTCGGCGTGTTCCGGCAAAAAGAGGTTGATCGCGAACGGCTTTGGCGTGAGCGACCGAATCTCATGCCCCGCCGCGCGAATCGCCTCGGGCGTCATGTACGCGGCGCCCAGCGACCCGAGGCATCCCGCTTCCGAAGCCGCCGCCACCAGCGCCGGCGTGGCGGGCCCCCCGGCCATCGGCGCCTGGATGATGGGGTGCTCGACGTTCCAGCGGGAAAGCGCGTGGGCGGGCCAGGGCGATCGCGGCATGGGGCCTCCATCCGGCCAGGCCGACCCGAATGATCGTCTGCCTGGCGTTCGTCGCCATTTTAGGCCATCGCCAACTCGCCCGCTAGCGTTCGTCGGCGCTCGCGCCCTCGACCCAGCAGCCGGAATCGTCGTCTTTGTGGTACTCGTGCTTCACGGCCGCCCAGGCCACGCGAAAGGCCGTCGATTCCTGCTTGTACTCGTGGCTCGCGCTGTTGAAGGCCTCGCGAAAGATGTCCTGGGCGTGCTCGGGCAGGCGATCGCGCACGCTCGAAGGCAGATCGCCGTTGGTCTTGTAAGGCATCGCATTTCCCTCCTCACCCTGGCGAGGCATTTTCGGCCCGGCCACGAGCGCCATGATGAGGGGCTTCGCCCCGCATGTCAGCAAGCGAGCCGGGCGCATGCCGGCCTATCCCCGAAAAGCGGATAAAAGCTCGGATGACCGGTCGCGCTTCTGGGTATTCCCCCTATAGAGACAGACAAGCAACCGCCCGCGAACCGATAGAAAGCGCCCATGACCGTCAGCGTCCAGGAAATCGACCTTTTGCACGAGGTGGCCGCGCGGTTTTCGCGCGAGGCGCAACGCGCCGATGTTCGCGAGTACGGCTCAGGCAACATCAACAAGACGTACCTCGTGACGCCCGAAGGGGAAGTCGAAGCGCCTTTTCTGCTGCAGCGCCTCAACACCGTGGTCTTCCAACAGCCCGAGCTGGTGATGCAAAACATCGGCGCGATCACGCGGCACCTCGACGCGCAATGCGCGAGCGTCGGGCGGCGCTGGGAGGTTCCTCACGTGCTGTTGACCAACGACGGCGCGGATCACGTCAGGACGCCCGACGGCGCGTACTGGCGCGCGTTGCGCTTCATCGGGCGCTCGCGGACGGTCGACGTCGTGCGCGACCCCGAACTGGCCCGCGAGGTCGGCTTCGCGCTGGGCACGTTCCATGCGCTGCTCAGCGAGCATCCACCGGAAGGGCTCGCCGATACGCTTCCCGGCTTCCACATCGCCCCGGCCTACCTCGCGCACTACGACGAAGTCGCCCGTGGCGCCGTCAAACCGGACTCGCCCGAGGTCGATTGGTGCGCCCGTTTCGTCGCGGAAAACCGTCACTGGGTTCCCGTGCTCGAGCAAGCCCGCGAGCAGGGCCTGCTGCGCCTGCGGCCGATTCATGGCGATCCCAAGGTCAACAACATCCTGTTCGACGAGACGACGGGCCAGGCAATCGGCATGGTCGACCTCGACACCGTCAAGCCGGGCCTCGTGCAGTACGACATCGGCGACTGCCTGCGCTCGTCGTGTAATCCGCACGGCGAGGAAACCGATGACTGGCGCGCCGTGCACTTCGATCCGGTGCTGGGCAAAGCCGTGCTCGAAGGCTACCTCGAAGTCGCCCGCGGCTTCTTCGCCCCCGCCGATTTCGACTACATTCCGGAGTCCGCACGGCTGATCGCCTTCGAGCTCGGCCTGCGCTTCTTCACGGATCACCTGGCGGGCGACGTCTACTTCAAGGTGGCGCGCCCCGGGCAGAACCTGGCGCGCGCCCTCGTGCAGTTCAGGCTCGCCGAGAGCATCGACGCGCACTTCGACGAGTTGAAGGCGATCGTCC
>DATNPP010000146.1:0-4379 GCA_036703175.1 Oscillatoriaceae cyanobacterium | reverse complement strand
AGCACGCGATCGTGCACCAGGCGATCGCGCGATTTCAACGGATAGCAAAAGGCCTCGCGCTTGAGGGCCTTGGTGCCGTCGAGGTGGTGGCCCAAGCGCTTCTTGAGCTCGGCGAGCATGTCCCAGACGCGCTTGCCGTTGCGCGCGTGCGTGGTGACGCCCAGCTGCAGCGCCTCGCCTTGCGGCATCAGCCAGCCGAAGAGATCCGCGGACACCTTGCGGCCGAAGTGCACCTGGGCGGCATCGACCGTCGGTTGCGCGGGCGGCGGGCTCACGAGCTCGGTGTAGGCCACGCCCAGCTCCAGGCTCGGCAATCCCAGCGCGCGGGCGACGCGCGAGTGCACGCCGTCGGCGCCGATCACCACGTCGCAGGCCAGCGCCTCGCGCGTGCCGTCGGGCCGCTGAATCTCCACGATCGGGTAGTCGCCGTCGCCGTGGCGAAAGCGCGTGAAGCGCGCATGCACGAGCTTGGCGCCCGCCGCTTCGGCGCGCTGGCGCAACAGCGCCTGCAACAGCTCGCGCGGCACGCTGTAGGCGGCGCGATCGCCGCTCGACAAGGTCAAAAAGGCCACGCGGCCGGACGGCGAGCCGACGGACACCTCGCCCACGCGGCGGCCCAGATGCGCCGGCACGGCGAACTCTTCGAGAAAGCGGCCGGAAACCAGGCCCGCGCAAGGCGGCACGCGATGGGGGTGACGCTCGATCAGGGTCGTACGCAATCCGGCGCGCGCTAGGGCCTCCGCGGCCACCAATCCGGCCGGACCGGCACCGATCACCACGACGTGAAGCATGAGCTCTCCAGGGTCTCCCTCAAAGAAGAGGGTCGGGGCACGAAGCCCTATTATGCCCGATTGCCTGCCCGCCCGCAACGATTGGCCGCTTCGGCGCTTCGCGCTTGCTTGATCTTCGCGCGCCGGATGCTTATGATGCCCAAGCCCCGTTTCACCTGCGCACGCGATGACCGTTTCCGCCAAACCTTTGATCTGGCTGCTCGAAGAAGCCACGCCCGAGATCGCCCAGCTGATGCATCAGCTGGAGCGCTCGCTCGTTGGAATGGCGAGCGTGCAGCGCGTGAGCTACACCGACGCGCTGCGCCAGCTGCCGCGCGAGGAGAGCCGCGCCGGCGTGACGGCGGTGCTGGTTTTTACAGCGACCAGCGCGCAGAACCTCGCGAGCCTGCTCCGGCGCAGCGCCGGCGCGCCGCCGATCGTCTTCGTGCCGCCGCGCTACGAGGCGATCGCCGCGCTTCGGTGCGGCCAGCGCTGGCCGGCGTCCGTGCGCGCCGTGGCGCGGCATCCCGGCGAGGCCGCGCTGCTCGTTTCCGCGGGCTTTCGGCCCGAGAACGTGATTCGCTTGAGCGCGGACGTCGTGCCCTCCGCGCTGCCGCCCGAGGCGCCCGAGGCCGGCGCGGCCGTGCGCGTGGGCATGCTCTGGCCGAACCTGGCGCCGGCGCAGCGCGAGGCGATCGCGACCGAGATCCGCCGCTGGCAGCAAAGCGCGCCGGAGCGCTTGGCCTGGCACCTCTACTGCCTGCCGGGCGACGCGCCGGACTGGGACGCCCCCGGCGTCACCGTGATCGAGCTGACGCGCGAGGCGGTCGCCGCGCGCCCGCGGCCACAGCTCGACGTGTGGCTCGTCGATCCGTGGTGGCCCGAGCTGCTGCCGCGGCCCGTGCTCGCGCCGCTGCACCTCTTTCTCGCTCCCGGCGGCGCGCCCGGCGGCGGCTGGGCCGAGCGATTGCAGAACCTGCTCGACGCCGCGGCGCAAGCCCCGCTGCACCTCGACGCGCTGGTGGCCTTGCGCTTCGCGCCGCTCTGGCGCCACTTGCTCGCAGGCGAGGAGCGCGAGCCGGTGGCGATCGCCCCGGTGGACGTCGCGCCTTTGGAGCAAGCGCGCACGCGCTGGCAGGCCTGGCTGGACGCCGAGCGCGAGCGCCTCGACGCGGCCGACGCCGACGCCCTCGCGCACTACTTCGCGCTCTACGACTACCGCGTGCAACTCAGCTGGTGCGCCGACCTGTGGCGCGCGCTCGCGACCGCGAGAAACGGCGAGCGCCATTCGTTGCTCGCGGCGTTCAACGCGCTGCCGCTGCAAACCTCGGCGGCGGCCTGGCTGCTGAAGCGCCTGATGGCCAAAACGCCGCTCGCGCGATCGCGCCGCACGCTGAACCGGCGCTTCTGGTGGCGCTTCGCGCGCCGCCATCCGGCGCTCGTCTGGCGCTGGATGAGCACGCTCTGGCGCTGCGGGCGCGACGCGAGCGTCGATCCGCTCGGCGTGAGCCGCGAGGTCGCCGAGCGCGTGCTCGACGAGGCCGGCGTGCGCATTCGCGCCGTGAACGCGCCCCAGGCGCTGCCCGGCATGCCCGTGATCTACCTGCTCTCCCACCGGCACGCGGCCCTCGATCCGTTTTTGCTGCTGCACGTGCTGCAAGGCGAACTGGCCGTGGTGGTGGGCCCGCGCGCCCAGCGCTGGCCGCTCATCGGCCGATTGGGCCACTCGCCGGCCTTCGTGCTCACGGGCCAGGAGCGCGGCGTGGTGATCGCGGACGCGATCGCCGCCGTGCGCGCGCGCCGCGCACTGGCGCTCTACCCCGAAGTCGCCGAGCCGACCTACCTGGGCGAGGGCGGGCCGCTGCGCTCGGGGCTGATCTGGATCGTGCAGGCGCTCGAGCGCTCGCAGGTGATTCCGGTGGCGCTCGACGATCCCGACGCGCTCGGTCCCGACGGCGGCGAAGTGCGTTTGATCTTCGGCCCGCCGATTGTCTGCACGCCCGAGAGCGGCGAGGAGCTGTTCCACCGCGTGCGCGCCTTCTTCGCGCGCGAGACGCCGCAAGTGAGCGTCTTGGACACCACCGGCTGGCGCACGCAGGCAATTGCCCAATCGGAAACGCCCGTCGAGCCCCGAGCGCGCTAGGCGAGAGGCTTTTCCGAGAGCCGGCGCTCCAGCTCGGCGAGCGCGCGGCGCGGCAACTCGCCGGTGATGCCGTCGCGCCGTTCCGCGCCGACGTAGGCGTTCGGCGTCAAACAGGCCAAAAAATCCCGGCGGGCGGCAGCGACGTCTCCGCGCCGCGCGCGCAGCGCGCCGCGCTCGTAGTGCAGCTCGGGATGCCCCGGATAGCGCTCGACCGCACGGTCGAGCAAGGCCTCCGCCTCGGCCGCACGCCCCAGGGCGCACAACAGGCCCTGGTGAAACACGGCGTAGTGGGGATACACGCTCTCCGAGAGCTCGCCGCCGTCTTCGAGCAGCTTCTCGATCGGCGTCAGCGCGGCGAGGGCCTCGTCGGCATCCGGCAGACTGGCCCGGGCCAGATTGTACCAGCGGTAAGGATCCCGCGGATCCGCTTCGACCGCCGCCGCCGCGATGCGGCGATTGCGCGCGCGCTTGTTCTGGGCGGCCATGCCCGCTTCCACGTAGCCGTCGTGCGCGAAGGCGATCGCTTCGAGGCTGCCCACCGGCCAGCCGAGCGCCAGCAAGGCGTCCGTGACTTTCTCATGCAGGCGGCCGGCGAAGCGCACCCGCTCGTGGCGCTGGAACAACCGCAGCGCGGCGCTGTTCGAGATGGTGCCCAGATCCGTGAGGTTGCGCACCGTGAAGACGTAGCCGCCGCACGTGCGATCTCGCAAGGCGCGACGAAAAGCCGCAGCGTCCTCGACGATCAGCTCCTCGTCGGCGTCGATCGCGAGAATCCAGTCGCCCGTGGCATGCTCGAGCGCGACGTTGCGCGCGGCGGCGAAGTCGTCGCACCACTGGTAGTGATGCACCTTGGCACCGAAGGATTCCGCGATCGCCACGGTCTCGTCCGTCGAGCCCGTATCGACCACCACGATCTCATCCACTCGGCCCTCGAGCGATTTCAGGCAGCGCGCCAGTTTTTCGGCCTCGTTTCTGACGATCAAACAGGCGCTGAGCGTCGGATGCACGCACGCGAGGAGACGCTCGATCCGGGCGCTCTGCTCGGGCGAAAGCGCCTCGGCGACTGGCTTTCCACGACAGACCTCAAGACAGGACAGCGCCATCTGGTTGTTCGGCTCGAGCGCGAGCGAGGCCGCAAAGGCCCTTTCGGCGTAGCCCGGCTGGCCGGACTGGTCGAGGAGCATCCCGAGCAGGTGGAAAGCGGGCGCGAGGCCGGCATCCAGCTCGATGCAGCGCGCGAGCGCCTCGAGCGCGTCTTCCGCCCGCGCCTTCTGAAACAACACGAAGGCCAGTTCCAGCCAGAGCCCCGCCTGACGCGGTTGCGCCGATAGCCGGTCGCGCAGCTCGGCCTCCCGGTTCGGCGCCAATTCGCGCGTCAGCTCGGGCGATTGCTCGACGATGCCCGTAAGCAATGCTTGCGCCTGCGACGCGAGATCGCGCGGACGTGCGCTCAGGTCGTGCTCATG
>DATNPP010000132.1:0-1810 GCA_036703175.1 Oscillatoriaceae cyanobacterium | reverse complement strand
TGCACGCGCTGTTGCCGGATCCGGTCGTGCGGCGCGCGATCATGGCGATCGCCATGGGCCTCACGGCCGTCGCGATCATCTACTCGCCCTGGGGCCAGCGCTCGGGCGCGCACATCAACCCGGCCGTGACGCTGGCGTTTTTGTACCTCGGCAAGATCGCGCCCGTGGACGCGCTCGCTTACGTGATCTTCCAGTTTCTCGGCGCGAGCGCGGGCGTCGGAATCGCGCGGATCCTGTTCGGGCCGGCGATCGCCGATCCGCACGTCGCCTACGTCGTGACGGTGCCCGGCCCCTGGGGCGTCACCGGCGCCTTCGGGCTCGAGTTCGGCATCTCCTTTTTGCTCATGCTCACGGTGCTCACGCTCGCCAATCAGGCCCGCGTGGCGCGCTTCACGGGCCTCGCGGCGGGCACGCTGCTCGCGCTCTACGTGCTGTTCGAGTCGCCCTTCTCCGGCACGAGCATGAACCCCGCGCGCACCTTCGGCTCGGCCATCTGGGGCCAGAACTGGACGGCCTGGTGGCTCTATTTTCTGGCCCCGCCGCTCGCGATGTTACTCGCGGCGGAGCTGTACAGCCGCCTCGCGAGCTCCGAATCGATTCTGTGCGCCAAGTTGCATCACACGCACAACGTCCGTTGCATTTTCCACTGCGGCTACGCGCCGCAGGCCCCCCCGCGGGCCCCCAACTTCGACCAGCTTCGCCTCGAGAGCTGGCAAGACATTCTCTGATTTCAGAAAGGACGGCTATGGCTTCCGAGAACCATTACGACGTGATCATCATCGGCACCGGCGCGGGTGGCGGCACGCTCGCCTACGCGCTCGCCGGCACGGGCAAGCGCATTTTGCTGCTGGAGCGCGGCGGCTATTTGCCGCGCGAGCAAGACAACTGGAATCCGCGCGCGGTGTTCGTGGATTCCAAGTACAAGGCGCACGAGACCTGGTTCGATCGCCACGGCAAGCCGTTCTCCCCCGGCATCCACTACTACGTCGGCGGCAACACCAAGGTCTTCGGCGCGGCGCTGTTGCGCTTCCGCGAGCAGGACTTCGGCGAGGTGCGCCACGGCGGCGGCGTCTCGCCCGCCTGGCCGATCGGCTACGACGTGATGGAGCCCTACTACACGCAGGCCGAGTACCTCTACCAGGTCCACGGTGAGCGCGGCGTCGACCCCACCGAGCCCTGGGCCAGCGCTCCGTATCCGCACGCGGCCGTGAGCCATGAGCCGCGCATTCAAGAGCTCTTCGACGATCTCAAGCGCGCCGGCCGCCAGCCGTTCCATCTGCCTTTGGGCATACGCTTGGACGAGCAGGACCGCGAGGCCAGCGCCTGCGTGCGCTGCAACGCCTGCGACGGCTTCCCGTGCCTGGTCGACGCCAAGTCCGACGCGCACACGATCGCGGTGCGACCGGCGCTCAAGCATCCGAACGTCACGCTGCTGACGCACACGCGCGTGACGACGCTCGAAACCCGCTCGACCGGCCGCGAAATCACGGCGGTGCGCGTGGAGCGCGAGGGCTTGCCCGAGACCTACACCGGCGACATCGTGGTCGTTTCGGCGGGCGCGATCAACTCGGCGGTGCTGCTGCTGCGCTCGGCGAGCGATCGCCATCCGCAAGGCCTCGCGAACGCCTCGGGCGTGGTGGGCCGGCACTACATGTGCCACAACAACTCCGCGCTGGTCGCGCTCTCCAAGCGTCCGAATCCGACGGTGTTCCAGAAGACGATCGGCCTGAACGACTTCTACTTCGGCGCGGACGACTGGGAGCATCCGCTCGGCCACATTCAGATGCTCGGCAAGAGCGCGCCCGAGATG
>DATNPP010000126.1:0-14995 GCA_036703175.1 Oscillatoriaceae cyanobacterium | reverse complement strand
CCTGCGCCGATCGCTACGTCAAGTCCGAGGGGCAGATCTACCACGAACGCTGCTTCGGCGAGCACAAGGCGATCACGTGCGGCGTCTGCCGCCGCAAGATCGTGGGCACCGCCCTCACGGACTACTGGGGCAACACCTACCACGCGGAACATGCGCGCGAGTTCGCCACGTGCCACTACTGCGGCAAGCTCGTGCATCCGGCCGTCTCGGGCGGCGGCACCACCTACCCGGACGGCCGCGCGATCTGCCGCGGCTGTCACAAGCAGGCCGTGCACCGCGAGAACGACGCGCAGCGCGTGGTGGCCGCGGTGCGCCAGGAGCTGGCCGGCTGGGGCGTCGATCTCGCGGGCATCGACGTGCCGATTCGCATCGTCGATCGCACGCGCCTCGCCCAGATGCTCAAGGGCGGCCCGCACCAGTCCGTGGCGCGCGTGAGCGGCTTCGCGGCGATGCGCTGGGAGCGCGAGGGCCGCACCGTCAAAAACAAGCAAGCGACCGTCTACCTGCTCACCGGCATGCCCCTCGTCATGCTCGAAGCCAGCGCCGCCCACGAGTTGATGCATGTCTGGAACTTCAACCACGGCCCGCGCCACAGCTTCGCGCTCGAAGAAGGCAGCTGCAACTTCATGAGCTACCGCATCCACGAAGCGCGGGGCGATACGCTCTCCGCTTATCAAATCGATTGCTTGATGAAGGATCCGGACCCCGCGTACGGGGTAGGATTCCGTAAGGTCAAGCGCTACGCCGATCGCCATGGCTTCCCTCGGCTGTTGACCTTGCTCGAGCGATCGCCGGACTTTCCGGTGCTGGACATCGGGTTTTGACGTGTCATCACCCGTGTCATCCGTTCCGGCGACAATCGATCCACTCACGCGATAGGAGATTCGATATGCGGCAGATTTTGGGGTTCACGCTTTTGGCAGCGATCCTGGCGGCCGGTTGCACCACCCCGGCCGCGCCGACGCCGAAGGCCCCGGTGACGCGCGGCACCTCGACGAGCGGCACCGGGCCCACGCCGAGCCCCGCGGCGAGCTTTCCGACGGATCTCGGCGGAAACACGGGCAACAGCGGCGGCGTGACGCCCACGCCCATGCCGCTGCCGTCCAATCAGGCGCAGGCGGCGCAGACGGATGTCCAGAGCCTGACCGAGGCCCTCGGCGCCTCGCGCGACATGAACGACTACAGCCTGATCGTCGACGGACAGTTGAACGGCGTGATCGCCGCGGGGGCCGGCAACGTGATTGCGGCCGGCGCCGGCAACTACCGCGTGCTGGACACCGCCGCCTCCTCGACCGCGGACGCCAGCATGACCGCGACGGACACGGCCGCCGCCTCGGACACTAGCGCCACGACGGCCGACAACGCGAGCGACGGGACGGACGCGACGGACACGCCGCCGCCGCTGCCCGATTACGCGCCGAGCGTGCCCGATGCGGCCGCGCAGAAGGTCATCGCCTGGAACAACGACCTCTACAGGAAGGCGGCGAAGCGCCTCTCCGGGCTCAGCGAGGCCTCGCTGCTGGCCGGCATGATCGCCTCGGATACTCCGGACGACAACGGCGACGGCACGTTGACCAAGAAGATCTCCCTGGACATCGACCACAAGCTCTACGGCATCAAGGCCAAGCGCCACGTGGTCCTGAAGTGGACCTACAACGCCGCGACCAAGCTCTGTGTCGCCTCGAAGACCGAGTTCACGCTGCAGCTTCCCAACGGGGTGCTGAGCTCGAGCATTCGCAAGGTCGCGGTCTTGGCGGACGGCACCGAGGACGTCAGCTATCTCGACGCGCTGATCGGCGCGGACGGCGTGCGCCACGTGGTCTCGCTGGATGAAGCGATCGATCCGTCGGGCAAGCTGACGGGCACGGGCAAGTTCAAGAAGGTGAAGGCGAACGGCAACGTCTCCAAGAACGTCGCCGTCACCCTCTCGGGCAGCGCGGGCGACATGGTGGCCACCGAAGTGGACCCGGACGATGCCCTGAAAGCGACCGTCACGCTGCCGGAAGACGCGGATCCCACGGCGACCGTGCAGGCCACCGACTCCAGCGCGACGGCGCAGCCGAGCGTGAGCTTGGATCCGCAACAGAGCGACGCGCCGTAGTTCATCTTTCCGCAATGCTGGGAGCAAACGCGCGTAATAGACGCTTGGTAGCATAGGATCAAACCTTCAACCCTCCTTCTTCTCCTCCCTCAATCCCAACCTGACCGTCCCCGGGCATTAGCCCGGGGACGGTCGGGTTTAGGACATCCCTCACAGTCCGCGCCCGTTTTGCCTGTTATGTTAGTCCTCGGGGCCAACCCCCGCTCGACCCGTCTGTTTCAATCGCCTCGGGGTACTTAAGCCACATGGCCAGCAACGTCTCCACCGCTCGTCCAGCGCCCAACGGGATCGCCGCGCTCGTCCGCTCGCGCGATCTGATGCTGGCGATCGGCATGGTGCTGGTGGTCGGCATGATGATCGTGCCGCTGCCGCCGCCGATGATCGACGTGCTGCTGACGGTCAACATCACGATGGGCCTGCTGACGCTGATGGTCAGCCTGTACGTGCAAAGGCCGCTCGAGTTCAGCACCTTCCCGTCGCTGCTGCTGATCATGACGCTCTACCGGCTGGCGCTGAACGTCTCCACCACGCGCTCGATCCTGCTGCACGGCCAGGCCGGCCACGTGATCGAGGCCTTCGGCAACTTCGTGGTGGGCGGCAACTACGCGGTCGGCGTGGTCGTGTTCATCATTCTGATCGTCATTCAGTTCATCGTCGTCACGAACGGCGCGGGCCGCATCTCCGAAGTCGCGGCGCGCTTCACCTTGGACGCGATGCCCGGCAAACAAATGGCGATCGACGCGGATCTCAACGCGGGCCTCATCACCGAGGCGGACGCCCGGCGCCGGCGCAGCGAGATTCAACGCGAGAGCGACTTCTACGGCACGATGGACGGTGCTTCGAAGTTCGTCCGCGGCGACGCGATCGCCGGCATCATCATCATTCTGGTCAACATCGTCGGCGGCTTGATCGTCGGCGTGCTGCAGCGCCACATGAGCCTGCAGGACGCCGCGAGCCACTTCACGCTGCTCACCGTCGGCGACGGCCTCGTCTCGCAGCTGCCCGCTTTGATCATCTCGGTCGGCACCGGTATTCTGGTCTCGAAAGCGGCCACCGAGGCCAGCCTGGGCGACGAGATCGGCATTCAGGTCTTCGGCAATCCGCGCGCGCTCTCGGTCGTGGCCGGCATGCTCGGCAGCCTGGGGCTGGTGCCGGGCCTGCCCAAGCTGCCTTTCTTTTTGATCGCCGCCACCGTGGGCATGATGGCCTACTTCGGCTTCCAGGCCGATCGGCGCGCGGCCGAAGAGGCCGTCACGGGCGGCGCCAAGGCCGCCGAGGACGCGAGCGCGCCGCGCGGCCCCGAAAACGTCATGAATTTGCTCTCCGTCGATCCGATGGAGCTCGAGATCGGCTACCGCCTGATTCCGCTCGTGGACGCCGCGCAGGGCGGCGATCTGCTGGAGCGCATCACGATGATCCGCCGCCAGACGGCGATCAAGATGGGCCTGGTGCTGCCGCCGATTCGCGTGCGCGACAATCTGCAGCTCAAGCCCAAGGAATACCGCATCAATCTGCGCGGCATCGAGATCGCGCGCGGCGAGGTGCAGGTGGATCAGTTCCTGGCGATGAACGCCGGCATGGCCCAGGGCACGCTCGACGGCCTCGCCACCAAGGAGCCCGTCTTCGGATTGCCCGCGTACTGGATTCCCGAGTCCAAAAAGGAAGAGGCCGAGATTCAGGGCTTCACGGTCTTCGATCCCTCCGCCGTCGTCGCCACGCACCTCACCGAGGTGATCAAGCAACACGCGCCGGACATTCTCTCGCGCCAGGACGTGCAGGGGCTGCTCAACAACATCAAGCAGGAATATCCGGCCGTCATCGACGAGCTGGTGCCCGATCTGCTCTCGCTGGGCGAGATTCAGCGCGTGCTGCAAAATCTTCTAAGAGAGCGCGTGAGCGTTCGCGATCTGGTGCCGATTCTCGAGGCGCTCGCGAACTACGCGCGCTTGACCAAGGACACGGACACCTTGACCGAGTACGCCCGCGCGGCGCAGGCGCGCGCGATCACGAACAGCTACCTCACGCCCGAGGGCCGCCTGCCCGTCATCACGCTGGATCCGGGGCTCGAGCAGATTCTGGGCAACTCGGTGCAGCAGACCGATCAAGGCGCCTTCGTGGCCCTCGACCCCTCGCTCGCGGCCAAGCTGCTGCGCAATCTGCAGACGATCATGGAGCGCATGGCCGCCCAGGGCCATCAGCCCGTCGTGCTCACGAGCAGCAAGGTGCGGCTCGTCTTCCGCCGACTGGTGGAGCGCAAGTTCCCGCAGATGGCGGTGTTGGCCTACAACGAGATCGTGCCCGCCAACACCGAGGTTCAGGCCCTCGGCACGCTGAACCTGGCCTGAGCCCGACACGAAATATTCGTTTTCGTTAAATTGTTCATTAAATGCGGTCAGTCGTCCGCCGGTCGGAGGCATGAATGCCGTGGAGCGTTCGCGTGCGATCGCGCACGCGGTGAGGAGGCATCATGGCGATTCATGGGCATCATTCCGGCACCGGCCGACTGGAAAAGGCAATGGCCAACAAGACCGGGCCTTTGCAAGCGCCTGCCGAGAAGATGGCGGACAAGCCCGCGAACAAGGGGACCAAGTCCCTCGAGGCCGATCATGCGCATCTGGGCGGCGGTTCCCACGCTTTGCCGAGCGGCCTCCATCTGCCGCCTCCGAAGGCCTCGGGCAATCCCAAGGGCCAGGTGATCGACGCCCAGTGGGGCGACGCCTTGAAAGGCGCTTCGTCGGATTCGAGCAGCTAGCGAATTCGCGCCGCCTCGAGACGCTTGCCCCGCCTTTCGCGGGGCGATTCGTGTGACTGTAGTACGCCTGGCTGCTTAAAGCCGGGACACGGCGCTGCCGAAGAATTCCTCGGACCTGCCGAGGGAACGATCCGCGTGCGCGCGTCGCCGCGGAACCAAGCGCGCATGATCACTGAATTTCAGCGGTGTGGAAGCTATGCTTGGCGGGTACAAGATCTCCAGCGACCCACGTCTGAAGGAGCGCGTCATGACTCAGACCGTCCAAGGCTACAAACTTCTGAACATCGTTCCGCAACCGCCCGCGGCGTTGCAGGACGCCACGAGCACCAGCGCCAATCCCGAGCTGGACTTCATCCAGATGATGGTCGCCGAGCTGCAGAACCAGGATCCGGACAAGCCGATGGATCCCACCACGATGGTCACGCAGCTCTCGCAGATGAACGCGGCGATGGCCGTCCAGCGCGAAGCCTACCTGACGAGCGCGGACAGCCAGGTCTCCACTGCGGCCTCGATGCTGGGCCGCACCGTCGCGATCAAGGACCCCACCACGGGCGCCAGCGTCGACGGCAAGGTGTCGACCGTGGATTACTCGGGCGACGCGCCCCAGGTGGTCGTGAACGGCCAGCCCTACCCGCTCAACGCCGTCAACTCGGTCGATCAATAAGGAGCCAGGAATGTCTCTGATTCAACCTGCCGTCGTCAACTCCCTCGGCGCGGTCGACCAGTGGATGAAGACCGTCTCCGCGAACATCAGCGGCTCGGTCGTGAACGGCTACCGCGGCACCGAGGTGCAGTTCGGCGACGTGCTGGACTCGATCGTGCAAGGCCCGATCAAGGCCACCAACGGCTTCGGCTCGGTCGACCCGGTCGAACAGTCCAACTCCGGCATTCGCGTCGAGGGCACCACGACGGACTTCAGCCAGGGCAGCATCACGCAAACCACCGAGCCGACGAACCTCGCGATCAACGGCGACGGTTTCTTCGTGCTCTCGAAGTCGCCCGTGCCGGCGGACATGAGCGATCTGGTCTTCACGCGCGACGGCAACTTCCACTTCGAATTCCTGAACGGCCCCGTCGCCGGCAGCGGCACCTGGCGCCTGGTCAATCAGGACGGCTACTTCGTGCAGGGCTGGAACACGCCGATTACGGCCGCTAACCCCCAGCAAAACCCGCCCCTGGAAGGCGAGGGCACCGATCTGAACGCGTTCGACGTCGCGTCTCCCAACACTGCCGGCCAGCCGGCGGTCAACACGCAGATGCAGAACATTCAGCTCGACATGGTGCGCAACCCCAACGCCTCAAACAACTGGACCTTTGACCAGACGGGCTTTCTGCAAGTGAACAATGACATGCCGCGCGACCTCGCCAACAATCCGGCGAATATGTACGTGTCGATCGCCAAGTTTGCGAATCCGCAGGCGTTGGAGCGCGTGAACGGCGGTCCCTACTTCACTTACAACACGGTGGCCGGCGAAATCTTCGCCGGTACCGCCGGCAATCCCAACAACAACAACGGCGCCACGCCGGTGGTCGGCTCCAGCAACACCCTCACGGCGAGCGCCCTCGAGAACTCGAACACCAGCATCAACACCGTGATGCCCGAGCTGACGCTCGCGCAGAAGACCTTCTCGGCCACGACGAAGATCATGTCCGTCGCGAACGGCATGATCGACGACGTGAACCAGCTGGTGAAGTAGTTCTTTCCTGACCTGACGGCCTCGGGCCCCTTCGCCGCAGGGTAAGGGGCCTTTAGGCTGCCGCAACAAAAATTAAGGTTCCACGCGCGTCCCATCGCCAGGACGCCTCCTTACCTTCCCAGATCCCATCGGGTACATTAAGGGGTGCCCGCGCGCCCTTTGACGGCGCGCATCGCCATCGGGAAGGAGGTGACGGCGCGTGCAATTCGACTCCGGATACGAGCCCGACGAGGCCGTCATCACCCAGGCGGACGACAGCTTCGGCCTCGAGCTGCGGGCCATTTATGCGCTGCATTCGCTGCTCGGCGAGCACCTCGCGCAGCTGCAAGACGAGTACGTCACCTTTCCGCAGACCCTCTGGCAAGTCACCTCCGTCGAGATCACGCCCTTTCGCACCCTCGACGAGCGCTACGCCGAGAACGCCGTCTGGGGCATTCTGGACTTCGTGGACCAGCCGGGCGGCGCATTCATGTTCCTCGACATGCCGGCCGCCGAGCTGCTGACGGGCATCTCCGCCGAAGATTTGAGCACCGACGACGGCATGCCGTACGTCGAGGCCTACCTCAATCACGTCGGCGAGCTCTTCATGGCCTGCTGGCAAGAAATCGCCCAGTTCGACGTCCAGATGTTCCCCAGCCCCATGGCGCCCAGCCTGATGGATCTGCAGTCCATGTTTCCGGGCCTCAACCAGAACACGCCGATCATCTCGACGGCGTTCCGCGTCGTGCAACCCGGCCAGGCCGCGACGGCCCGCGTGGTGTTGGCCATTCCGCAGGCCTATCTGCTCGCGGTCGGCGCCGGGCTGCGTGCCGTGGGCGAACAGACTTTCGCCAACACGGACACCTCGAATTTCCACGAGCGATTGGCGTATATGGAGGACCTGCCGGTGCCGGTCTCGGTGATGCTCGGCCGCGCCGAGATGACCGTGGGCGACCTGCAGAACCTCGAGGAAGGCGACGTGATCGAGCTCGACACGACCCTCGGCTTCCCGCTCGACGTCACGGTCGGCAACAAGCACGTGCTCGGCAAGCCCGGCACCTCCGCTGACGGACGGCGTCTGGCCATCCAGATTGTGCAGCTCGAGACATGATTCAGCGCCCCGAAGCTCCCAAGATCTCGCTGCGCGGCCAGATCTTCTTCCTGCTCGTCGGCTTGATTCCCCTCGTGATGCTGTTCCAGTTCTGGGTCGGCAGCGGCACGGGCCTCAATCTGCCCCTCTGGGGCTTCATGGCCATGCTCGGCGCCGGCTTTATGGTCGCGCTCAACTACTTTCTGTTCTATCGCGAGTTCCGCCCGCGCAGCGCGCTGATTCCGCCGGGCCCCGTCAAGGCGATCCTGATCGGCGGCCTGCTCATCGGGCTCGGCGCGTTCAACATGCTCGCCACCGCCTCGGGCGCCAGCCTCACGCTGTCGCCCGGACCGCGCGTCGAGGCGTCGCGCGTGGTGCCGACGATGGCGAAGGTGCTGCTCATGAAGCCCGTGCACCTGCCGGGCCGCCAGACGCTCGATCTCAAAGAGAAGCGCTGGCTGCTCAAGGGCCTGTACATGGGCGGCTCGCTCTGGGGCGCGCTGGGCTACGCGCTGCCGTTCGCGATCGCCGGCGCCCTCTTCGGCATGTTGCGAAAGGAGCTCGTCGACCCGCGCGACGAGCACGTCGGCTCGGGCATGATGGGCGCCCTGGTCCGCGGCGCCGTGGGCCTCTACTACGGCTCGGGCATGGGCTTTTTGCTGGGCGCCACGCTGATCACGATGATCCGCGTCATGTTCCCGAACTACCTGGCCGTGCCGAGCCTGATATTGCGCTGGGTCTACGTGCTGGGCGCGGCGAGCAATCCCAACACGGCTTTCACCTACGGCTACACGCTGGCCTGCCTCTTCGCGGGCGGCGTCGCGCTGTATCTGGGCGGACGCGACTTCACGGCGCCTGTCTCGGATCCCAAGGCGCCCGAGCTGACGCGCCCTCTGCAGGTGATGATTCCGGCCGTGCCGCCGCCGCCGCAGGCCCAGTTCGACATGGGCCGCGTGCAATCCGAGAGCCAGTCGATTCTGCAGCAGTTCGGCTCGGAGCTGAACCGCGTCTTCAACGCGCCCGAGTGGCAGTACGAGCGCTACGAGCTGCCGGTCTTCGGCCGTGCTCCAGGCGCCGAGCCCGAGGCCACCAATTTGATCTCGGCGCGCGTCACGGACGACGACGAGGATACGACGGCGCTCGGGTCGCTCTCGAACGTGTACGTGCAGATCGTCGCGGATCTCGGCAACCTCGAGATCTCGGCGGCGGACTGGCTCACGCTGGGCGAGGGCGCCATGCTGGAGCTGCCGCGGCGCGGCGACGGCACGCTCAACCTCACGATCAACGGCAAGCCGGCCGGCAAGGGCAAGGCGCTGGTGGTGAACGGCAACAAGGCCGTCAAGGTGACGAACCTGAAGGCCAGCGTCGAGCAATTGGTGCGGCCATAGCCGCTCGTCCGGTGGGTCTTGGGCCCATCGGCGGAATAACAAGGGCAAGGAGATCACCATGAACAACCGTCATACCGTGAGCCAGGTCCGCTTCGCCCCGCTGAGCGGCGGCGGCGTCGAGCACGAGCCCAACCTCGAGCTACTGCGCGACCTCAAGCTGCAGGTGATGGTGGAGCTGGGCCGCACGAGCATTCCGCTGCGCCAGGTGATCCAGCTCGGCGAGGGCTCGATCATCGAGCTCGAGCAGCTCGCGGGCGAGCCGGTGAATCTGAGCGTGAGCGGCAAGATCGTCGCGCAGGGCGAGGTCGTCGTGATCGGCACGAGCTTCGGCATCAAGGTCACCAAGATCTTCCACCGCGAGCTCGCGGGAGCCATGGGCGGATGACCCAGGGACCTCAAAAAGCGCACGCTAAGCGCGTGCGCCCCCTCCCCCTGGTGAGGGGGAGGGACGCCGAAGCCCTGTTCAGGGGCTTCGGCTGGGTGGGGGAGACCCCCGGCGGTCCGCTAGAAGACTCCCCCACCCCGTCGACTCCCCTGGACGGGTCAGCCCCCACCGACCTCCCCCTCGCCAGGGGGAGGGGGCGCCGCGTGGCGGCGTTGGTGATGATTGCTGGACTCTGGTTCGCGGCGCCGGCGATCGCCGCCACCCCCGCACCGTCCCCCCAGGTCTCGCCCGTTGCGAGCGTCGCCCCGTCTCCCCAGCCCACCAGCTGGTTCGCGACGCCCGTGCCGACGCCCACGCCCGCCCCCCTGGGCGGCAATCCGGACATTCCGATCCTGGGCTATCTGGTGCAACTGGCGGTCGTGACGGCCCTCGTGGCGGGCTTGGGCTACATCAGCCTCAAGTTCACGCGCGGCAAGCTGCCCATGCTCGGAAACCTGGGCCTCGGCGGCCAAAAGCAGATTCGCATTCTCGATCGCGTGGCGGTCGATCCCAAGCGGCTGGTGTTCCTCGTGGGCGTCGGCAAGCGCTATTTCCTCGTCGCGGCCACGGAGAATTCGGCCACGCCGATCGCCGAGCTGGCGCAAGAGGACCTGGGCGACTTCGCCCAGACCCTGGAACAGGAGAAACTCCGCGGTGAAACGCTCTAACTGGACCCTCCTGATGCTGGTGGCCCTCGTGCTGCTCGCCCTCGCCCCCGCCGCCATGGCGGCGCCCGTGGGGGGCCTCAGCCCGCACGACATCCTCAACAGCGTCGATCTGCGCGCGCCGCTGCAAAGCCCCGGCCTCTCGACGCCGCTGCAGTTGATCCTGCTGCTCGCAGCGCTCACGCTGCTGCCGTTCCTGGTGATCATGACCACGAGCTTCGTGCGCACCGTGATCGTGCTGGCCTTCCTCAAGCAGGCGATGGGCCTGCAGAACATTCCGCCGGGCCAGGTGATCATCGGCATGGCGTTGTTCCTGACGCTCTTCACGATGACGCCGACCTGGAACCAGATCAACCACAACGCGATCGTGCCGTTCCTGAACAATCAGATCTCGCAAGAGACGATGCTCAGCACGGCCGCCCAGCCGCTGGAGGCCTTCATGGTCCGCCAGACCGATCAGCAGGAGCTGTCCTTCTTCATCGGCCTCGCGAAGGCCCCTGCGCCCAAGACGCCCGCGGACGTCCCTTTTCAGGTCGCGGTGCCGGCCTTCATGGTCAGCGAGGTGGCCACCGGCTTCAAGATCGGCTTCATCATCTACTTGCCGTTCATTCTGGTCGACATCGTCGTCACGAACGTGATCATGATCCTCGGCATGCAACAGCTGCAGACGCAGATGATCGCGCCGCCCTTCAAGGTGCTGATCTTCTCGCTCGCGAACGGCTGGCATCTGGTGATCGAAGCCCTGGTGAAGAGCTTCCACTAGCATGACCCAGAGCTTCGTCATCTCCACGCTGACTCAGGGCATCATCCTCGTGGTGATGCTCTCGCTGCCGATGCTCATCACCGGCTTGATCGTCGCGTTCGTGATGGCGCTTTTGCAAACGGTGACCAGCATTCAGGAGCAGACGCTCTCCTACGTGCCCAAGGCCCTGCTCGTCTTCCTCGTGATCATTCTCTCGATGCCCTGGCTGATCAACAGCGCGATCAGCTTCCTCACCCGCCTCTACGGCCAAATCCCCCTCGTGGTGCCGTAATGGACCAGTTCGTGGCCTGGCTGGGCGCCGTGTTGCCGACCTTTCTGCTGGTGCTCGCCCGCACGCTCGGATTGATGCTGCAGGCGCCCGTGATCGGCAATCGCAATCTCCTGCCGGCGCCGGTGCGCATGTCGATCGCCGTGCTGTTGAGCATCGTCGTCATGATGCTGCTGCCGAGCTATCCGCACGTGCCGGACATGCTGCTGGCCTTCGTGCTCATGCTGCTGACCGAGTTCATGCTCGGCGCGCTCTTCGGCTTCGCCGCGAGCTTTATGTTCATGGCCGCGCAGTCCGCCGGTGAGCTTTTCGGCGTGCAGGCCGGCATGAGCTTCGCCAGCACGATGAACCCGTTGCTCCACACGCAGGTGAACGCCTTCGGCACGCTCTACCAGCAGATCGGCTACATCCTCTTCCTGGTGATCGGCGGCCACCTCTGGATGATTCGCGGCTTCGTGGAGTCGTTCCAGCTCGTGCCGCTTGGAACCTTCATGCTGCGGCCCGCGCTGGCGCAGCAGTTCATCGAGATGAGCGGCACCTTCCTCGCGATCACCGTCCAGCTGGCGCTGCCGGCGGTTCTGGTGCTGTTCTTGAGCGACCTGGCCGTCGGCTACATGGCCAAGTCCGCGCCGCAGTCCCAGAGCATCACCCAGGAGCTCGTGATGACGCTCAAGCCCTACGCGGGCCTGCTGCTGCTCGTGCTGGTGATGCCCAACATCGCGAGCGCGCTCACGGCCCTCACCGAGCAGATGATCCGCAATCTGGACCTGTTTCTGCGGCTTTCGCAGCCGCGCTGAGCCCGCCACTGGCCGCAACCCGCGAGGAATGGTAAGATTTCCCCGTTTGCGCGCTTGCGCCTCTCTTTCAACGGGGAAGGAGCCGACATGTTCAGAAAAATCCTGGTCGCCAATCGAGGCGAGATCGCGATTCGCGTGCTGCGGGCCTGCGAGAAGCTGGGCATTCCCGGCGTCGCCGTGTACTCCGAGGCGGACAAGGATGCCCCGCACGTGGCGCTGGCCGCTGAGGCCCATTTGATCGGCCCGGCGCCCGTGCCGCAGAGCTATCTGCAGATGGACAAGCTGATCGAGGTCGCCAGGCAAGCCGGCTGCGACGCCGTGCACCCCGGCTACGGATTGCTCTCCGAGAACGCCGCGTTCGCGCGCAAGGTCGCCGAGGCGGGCATGACCTTCATCGGGCCGAGCCCCGAGGTGATCCAGTCCATGGGCTCGAAGACCGAGGCCCGCCAGACCATGAAGCGCCACGGCGTGCCCGTCGTGCCCGGCTCCGAGGGCCGCGCGGCCGATCTCGACGCGGCCAGAGACATTGCCGAGAAAATCGGCTATCCCGTGATGCTCAAGGCCTCGGCGGGCGGCGGCGGCATCGGCATGCAGGCCGTGGCGAACGCCGAGGAGCTCGAGAAGGCCTGGAAGACGGCCACCGCGCGCGCCAAGGCCTACTTCGGCGACGACGCGATGTACCTCGAGAAGCTGATCACCCAGCCGCGCCACATCGAGGTGCAGCTGATGGCGGACGCGCACGGCCAGGTGGTCTACTGCTTCGAGCGCGAGTGCTCGCTGCAGCGCCGCCACCAAAAGGTCGTCGAGGAAGCCCCGGCGCCCGGCTTGCCCGAGGAAGTGCGCACGCGCATGGGCGAGACGGCCGCGCGCGCGGCGCAGGCGATCGGCTACACCAACGCCGGCACGATGGAGTTTCTGGTCGACGCGAACGACCAGTTCTACTTCCTCGAGATGAACACGCGCATTCAAGTCGAGCACCCGGTCACCGAGCTGATCACGGGCCTCGACCTGGTCGCCGAGCAGATTCGCGTCGCGGCGGGCGAGAAGCTCTCCTTCTCGCAATCGGACCTGAAGCGCAACGGCCACGCGATCGAGGCGCGCCTCTACGCGGAGGACCCCAAGACCTTCATGCCGAGCCCCGGCCAGATCACGGCCCTCGAGTGGCCCGCGGCCGAGCATTTGCGGATCGACACCTGGATCACGCCGACCACGCTCGTGACGCCCCACTACGACCCGATGCTCGCCAAGATCGCCGTGTGGGGCCAGGATCGCGACGAGGCGATCGCCCGTCTGCGCGAGGTGCTCGATCGCGTGCGCATCGAGGGCATCAAGACCAATCTGCCGACGTTGCAGGCGATCGCCGCCCATACCGACTTCGCCGCCGGTCGTTACGACACCGGCTTCATTCCCACGAAACTGCAAGCCCAGCCCGTCAAGGCATAGAGAGGAACGTCAATGTCCAAGAACATCGTCGCCAACATGGCCGGCACCGTGATCGAGGTGCTGGTGAAGCCGGGAGATGCCATCTCCGAGGGCATGGACGTGGTGTGCATGGAGTCGATGAAGATGCAGATGTTCATCCCCTCCGATTTCGACGGCACGGTCAAGGACGTCAAGGTCAACGCGGGCGATTTCGTCAACGAGGGCGACACCTTGATCATCCTGGAGTAGCCCCGTGTTCGGCGCGCTGCCGTCGAAGGTGACGGTCGTCGAGGTCGGCCCGCGCGACGGCTTGCAATCCGAGCCGGAGGTGGTGTCGACCCAGACGAAGATCGGCCTCATCGATCGCCTGAGTGAGGCCGGCTATCGCCACATCGAGGTGACCTCCTTCGTGAACCCGCGCTGGGTGCCGCAACTGGCGGATGCCCGCGCGGTCGCCGAGGGGATTCAACGTCGCCCCGGCGTGACGTACAGCGCGCTCGTGCCGAACATGCGCGGCCTCGAAGGGGCGCTCGAGACGGCCATCGACGAGGTGGTCGTCTTCGCCGCCGCCTCCGAGACCTTCAGCCGCAAGAACACGAACCGCGGCGTCGCGGACTCGCTCAAGGACTACGCCGCCGTCGTCGGCGCGGCCCGCGCCGCGGGCAAGCCGGTGCGCGGCTACGTGTCGACCGTCTGGGGCTGCCCCTACGAGGGCCCGGTGGACGCGGCGCGCGTGCGCGAGGTGGCGCTCGAGTTGTTGCGCATGGGCTGCTACCAGGTATCGCTGGGCGACACGATCGGCGCGGCGACGCCGGGGCATGTGCAAGAGGTCGTGAGCCTGTTGCGAAAAGACATGAGCGAGCCGCAGATCGCGCTGCATTTCCACGACACGCGCGGCATGGGCATGGCGAACGTGCTCGCGGGGCTCGACATGGGCATCACGACGTACGACAGCTCACTCGGCGGTTTGGGCGGTTGCCCCTACGCGCCGGGCGCGACGGGCAACATCGCGAGCGAGGATCTGCTCTACATGCTGGCCGAGATGGGCATCGAGACGGGGATTGATCTGGAAAAAGTGATCACGGCGAGTCGGTTCATGAGCGAGGCGCTGCATCGCGAGCTGCCGAGCCGGTATCTGCGCGCGTATCTGGCGACGGCCTGCCGCCATGTCTGAGGAAATTCAGCTCTACAGCACCGTCACGGCCGAGCCGTTGCTCGAGGCGGCGCAGATTCTCGAGCAGTGTGCGAAAGAGCAGCAGGCCGCGATGGTGGATCTGGGCCAGGGGCTGTATTACCTGGGCTGGCATCCGCTATTGGGCCGCTTCACGATCGCGCATCGCGCGGAGGACGCGCCCGCGGCGCTGCCGCGCTTCAGGGCGATGCTCGAGGAGGCGCGCCACGTGCACGCGGGAGCGGATTCGCCCGAGCAGGCGGTCGCGGCGCTCGCGGAGCTTTTCATCCAGACGGCCAAACACCTACAAGAGTAGCCGCGCGCCCCCTCCCCTCGGTGGGCATAGGTGGACACTTAAGCCGCGAATGCTTGTCGCTCGCGGCTTTCAAGTTTATGCGCGAGTCGTTTCTGCGTAGCAGGGCGTTGTCGCTCTCGGCTTCCGGATTCGTTTGGCTGTCGGAGGGGCGAGTGTTGGCGC
>DATNPP010000121.1:0-2369 GCA_036703175.1 Oscillatoriaceae cyanobacterium | reverse complement strand
GCCTCGTTCGAGGCGGGCGCTTCGCTTATTCCACGCTGCTACGCAGCATCCAGGCGGCTTTTTCGTGCACCTGCATGCGCTGCGTCAGCAGATCGGCCGTCGGCTCGTCGTGCGCGTCGTCCGCCAGCGGGAAGATCTCGCGCGCCGTGCGCACCACCGTCTCATGATCGCGCGTGAGCTGGCGCAGCATCTCGTTGGCGGTCGGCATGCCGGTCTCTTCTTGAATGCGCGTCAGCTTCGCGAACTGCGCGTAGCTGCCCGGCGCCGGAAAGCCCAGGGCGCGGATGCGCTCGGCGATCGCGTCCACCGCCTCGGCGAGCTCGCCGTATTGCGATTCGAACATCGTGTGCAGCTGGCCGAAGTGCGGGCCGGTGACGTTCCAGTGGAAGTTGTGCGTCTTCAAATACAGCGTGTAGCTGTCCGCCAACAGCCGGCTGAGGCCCTCCGCGATGCGCGTGCGCTCCGCCTGGTCGAGGCCGATGTCGATCGTCTGCGTCATGGATTCCTCCTTCAGCGCGCCGCTCGGGCGCACGTGTCCGTGTTTTTAGAATAATTCTAAATCAAGACCTTGTCAATATGCAAATCGCCTCCTCTTTTCGCTCCCGATCACGTAGAATGGGGAGTCCGCTTGTTCTGGCCTCGCGAATGCCCTTGATTTCCGACCGTTTCACGCCGCTCCGTCCGCTCGGATCCCACCTGCTGCTCGTGCAGGATCGGGACGCGACGCCGCGCGTGCTCAAGCGCCTTTCGGACCCTTCGCATGCGGATCCGGCGGCCGTGCTGCGCTTGCGGCTCGAGGCCTGGCGGGCGAGCCAGCTCGAGGGCCCGCGCTTCGCGCGCGCCTACTGGGAGCCCTTCAAGACCGACGAACCCGCCTACTACCTCATGAGCTACGCGGAAGGCGTGCCGGCCACTCTCGTGGCGCCCGCGGAGCTGCAAACCGTCGTGCGCGAGCTGCTCGAGGCGTTGTTGCTGTTGCACGCGAAAGGCTGGGTGCATGCGTCTCTCGAGCCGCAGCTGTTGCGCCGCACGGACAGCGGCCTCGTGGTCGTGGGCTACGGCAATCTGACGCCGATCGGACAAGCGGCCTGGCGACCGGGCCAGGCGGACTACCAATCTCCCGAGCAGGCGGCCGGACTGCCGCTCGACGGCCGCGCGGACCTCTTCAGTCTCGGGGCGCTGATCCACTTCTGGATGACGGGGGAGCCGCACACGGCACGCTTGCTCGACGCCAGCGAGGAGCCGCTCGGCAGGCTGGCGCTCGCGCTGCTCGCGACCGATCCGGGTGATCGCCCTGCCGATGCGCAATCGGTGCTCGCGCAGCTCGGCGAGACGCTGCCTGCGACGCCGCCCGCCCTCGTGGCACCGCGTCTGCCGCGCACGCGCGTGCTGGCGCCGATCGCCGAGGCGCTCGGCCAGGGCCACGGGCTCGCGCGTCGCCTGGAAGGCAGCGCCGGCGCGGGGCGCAGCACCTTGCTCAAGCTGGCGAGCGCGCTCGCCGAAGCAGCCGATTGGCCGGTCGCACGGGCGACGGCCCACGCGGGGGCCTTGCCGCTCGCGCCCTGGCAGGCGCTCGTCGCGAGCCTGGAGCCGCTTGCCCGCACCCGCTCGCCCGGCTTGCTCGAACGCCTGCAGTTCCGTCTCGCGCCCTGGCGCCACAGCCACGACGAGGGCCTCGCGATTCCCGAGGCGACGGCCGTGCGGACGCGCTTCTGGGACGCGCTGGCCGAGTTTCTGTCGGCGATCGCCGAGCCGGGATTGGTGTTGCTGCTCGACGACTGGGATCAAGCCGACGAGGCGAGCCGCGCCACGCTTCAGGCCGTGCAATCGCGCCTGCGCGAGGCGCCGATACTCTGGCTCGTCGCGGGCGAGCACCTCGCGCTCGAGGTGCCGCCTCTGGCGCTGCCGCCGCTGACCCAGGACGAGGGCGTCACGCTCGTGCGGAGCGCGCTTGCCGGGCGACTGGCCGAGCCCGATGCGCAGGGTCTGCACCTGGTGGCCGAAGGACAGCCCTGGTTCCTGTTGAACCTGGTGGCTTACCTGCGCGAGGCCGAGATGTTGCGCTGGAACGGCGAGAGCTGGAGTCTGCGGGCGCCGGCGAGCTGGCCCGTGACGCCCGAAGCGCTCGCGCGCTTGCGCCTCGCGACTTTGCCGAGCGCCGCCTGGCAGGCGGGCATGGCGTGCGCGCTCCTCGCCGAGCCCATCAAGGCCCAGCCGTTGATGCTCGTGCTGCCGGAGCTGGACACGCTCGTGGCGGGGTTGGATTCCTTGCTGCGCGCGGGCGTGCTGCGCCAGGGCGAGGGGTTCGCCTTCGCCCATCCGACTTATCGGGAGATCTTCCGCGAGGCGCTGCCGCCACAGGAGCGCCC
>DATNPP010000253.1:0-8023 GCA_036703175.1 Oscillatoriaceae cyanobacterium | reverse complement strand
CGCTCGTCGCCACGGGCCTCGTGCTCGAGCTGCCCGAGGGCTTTCGCGCGCGCGTGCACTCGCGCTCGGGATTGAGCCTCAAGCACGGCATCGAGGCGGGCGCGGGCCTCATCGATCAGGGCTATCGCCATCCGCTCGGGGTGCTGCTCTACAACCACGGCGACGCAGACTTCGCGATCGCCCCCGGCGATCGCATCGCCCAGCTCTGCATCGAGCGCTACACCGAGCCGCTGTTCGTCGAAACGGACACGATCGAAACCAGCGAGCGCAGCGCCGGCTGGGGCTCGTCGGGGACGCGATAATGATTGCATACAATGGCCCGATAGGGCCGTTCCGAGGGCAATCACGGCGAGGAACGAGCCGATGAAGACGCGCGTGGTGCTCACGGGGGCGGCCGGCAAAATGGGTCGCGAGGCGATTCGCGCCCTGCATGCAACGGACGACTTGACGCTAGTCGGCGCGGTCGTGCGCGGCGGCGGCCCGACGGACGCCGGCGAGCTGGCCGGGTTGGGCCCGATTGGCGTCGAGGTCGTGCCGAGTGATGCTCGCGCCGTCGAGGACCTGCTGGCCCGCACCCATCCGGACGTCGTGCTCGACTTCACGGGCGCCGAGGCCGCCACGGCCTATGCGCGCCTCGCCTTCGATCGCGGCGCCTGCTTCGTGACCGGCGCGACGGGGTTTTCGCCCGAGCAGCTCGACACCATCAAGCGCGGCGCCGAGTCGATCGGTCGCGGCGCTCTGGTGGCGCCCAACTTCGCCATCGGCGCGCTGCTCATGATCCAGTTCGCCAAGAAGGCGGCCGAGTACTTCGACCACGCCGAGATCATCGAGCTGCACCACAATCAAAAGAAGGACGCGCCTTCGGGCACCGCGCTCAAGACGGCCGAGGCGCTCGGCGAGGTCCACGCGCAATACGGCAGCACCAACGTGCCCGAGACCGAGAAGCGCGCGGGCGCGCGCGGCGCCGAAACGAACGGCATCCGCATCCACAGCGTGCGGCTGCCCGGGCTGTTGGCCCATCAAGAAGTCATCTTCGGCGGCGCCGGCCAGGCGCTTACGATTCGTCACGACGCGCTCTCGCGCGAATGCTACATGCCCGGCGTGCTGCTCGCCGTCCGCAAGGTCCTGCAGCTCAAAGGGTACGTCTTCGGTCTGGAACACCTGCTTTAGGAGGCCCTCGTGTCCGCATATAACGTCGCCATTCTCGGCGCCACCGGCGTGGTGGGGCAAGAAATGCTCAAGACGCTGATTCAGCGTAACTTTCCCGTCAAGTCGATCAAGATGCTGGCCTCGGCCCGCTCGGCCGGCACGACGGTGAGCCACGGCGATCGCCGCTACACCGTCGAGGAGGCCACCCCCGAGGCGTTCAAGGGCATCGACCTGGTGCTGGCGTCGGCCGGCGCGAGCGTGAGCGAGGCCCTCGCGCCTCATGCCGTGGCGGCGGGCGCGGTGGTCGTGGACAACACGAGCGCGTTTCGCATGCGCGACGACGTGCCCCTGGTGGTGCCCGAGGTCAACGCGCACGACCTGAAGTGGCACAAGGGCATCATCGCCAATCCCAACTGCTCGACGGCCCAGCTGGTCGTCGTGCTGCACGCGTTGCGCCAGCTCTCGCCGATTCGCCGCGTGGTCGTCTCGACCTACCAGTCCGTCTCGGGCGCCGGCAAGGAGGCGATGGAAGAGCTGCGCACGCAGACCGCGAGCGTGCTGCGCGGCGAGGCGCCCAGGCCCGAGCAGCTCAAGCACCCGATAGCCTTCAATTTGATTCCGGCGATCGACGTGTTCCTGGACAACGGCTATACCAAAGAGGAAATGAAGATGACGCTCGAGTCGCGCAAGATTCTGGGCGATCCGAACTTTTCGCTCACGGCGACCGCCGTGCGCGTGCCGGTGATGGTTTGCCACTCGGAATCCGTGAACGTCGAGTTCGAGCGCCCCGTGAGCCCGCAGGAGGCGCTGACGTGCCTGGCGCAAACCGAGGGCGTGGCCGTGATGGACGATCCGAGCACGCACACGTACCCGCGCCCGCTGGAGCTCGCCGGCACGGATCCTTGCTACGTGGGCCGCATGCGCGGCGACGTGTCGCATCCCAACGGCCTCAACTTCTGGGTGGTCGCGGACAATCTGCGCAAGGGCGCGGCCTTGAACGCCGTGCAGATCGCTGAGAGCCTCGCCGCGCAAGGCCTGCTGGCCCCGCGCAGCCTGGTGTAGGAGGAACGATGCCTGAACTGGGACGTTTGCTGACCGCGATGGTCACGCCCTTCGATGCCGAGGGCGCCCTCGATCTGCCCCGTCTGCGCCAGCTCGCGCAGAAGCTGGTCGCCGAAGGCTCGGACGGATTGGTGGTGAGCGGCACCACAGGCGAGAGCCCGACGCTGACTCGTGACGAGAAGCTCGCGGCGTTCAGCGCCGTCAAAGAGGCCGTGGGCAATCGCGCCACGGTCGTCGCCGGCACCGGCTCGTATTCGACCGCCGAGTCGATCGCGTTGTCGCGCGAGGCCGAATCGCGCGGCGTCGATGCACTGCTGCTCATCTCGCCTTACTACAACAAGCCGAATCAAGCCGGTCTCGCGGCGCACTTCGAGGCGATCGCCGACGCCGTGAACATTCCCGTCATCCTCTACAACCACCCCGGCCGCACGGGCGTCACGATCGAGCCGGCCACGCTGGTGCGCCTGGCGCGCCATCCGCGCATCGTCGGCGTGAAGGACTCCTCGGGCAGCCTGGACCTGGTCACGGACTACAAGCGCCAATTGCCGGCGGACTTCGTGATCTGGAGCGGCGACGATCCGCTCACGCTGCCGTACCTGGCGGTCGGCGGGCACGGCGTGATCTCGGTGACGAGCCACGTGGCCGGCCTCGAAATCAAGGCCATGCTGGACGCGTGGGCGCGCGGCGATCGCGACGAGGCGCTGCGGCTGCACCTGTCGCTCTACGAGCTCTCCAAGGTGCTCTTCTGCGCGCCGAGCCCCGGCCCCACGAAGGCCGCGCTCGCGCATCTCGGCTTCCCGGTGGGCGGCGTGCGGCTGCCGCTGGTGCCGCTCAGCGAGGCCGAACACGACAGAGTGGTTCGCGTGCTCGAGAATAGGGCGGCGGTGCGCGCATGAGCCTGCCCCGGGTCGACGAGGCCACGCCCGCTGCGGGCCTGACGCCGCCGGCTCCGGGCCACGTCCAGGTGGTTCCGCTGGGCGGCGTGGGCGAGATCGGCAAAAACATGTGGTGCGTCCGCACGCCGGGCGGCATCATCGTGCTGGACTGCGGCTTCGGCTTTCCGACCGAGGAGATGCACGGCGTCGATCTGGTGCTGCCGGACTACACCTATTTGCGCGAGCACGCGGACGAGGTTCGAGGCGTCTTTTTGAGCCACGGCCACGAAGACCACATCGGCGGCGTGCCCTACTTGTTGCAACAGCTCAAGGTACCCGTCTATGCCACGCCGCTGACGCTCTCGCTCGTCGAGGGCAAGCTCGCCGAGTTCGGGCTGCTGGGCGAGGTCGAGCTGCACCGCCTGACGGCCCGCAGCAGCGTGCAAGTGGCCGACATGACGGTCGAGTTCATTCACGTCTGCCACTCGATCGCGGATGCGGTGGCGATCGCCGTGCACACGCCCGCCGGCACGCTGCTCTACACCGGCGACTACAAGTTCGACCCCACGCCGATCGACGGCGAGCTGACGGACTACTACAAGCTCTCGCAGCTGGGCGAAAGCGGATTGCTGCTGCTGATGGCGGACTCGACCAACGTCACCAAGAAGGGCTTCACGCCCTCCGAGGCGACGGTCGCGCCGGTGCTGGACAAGGCCTTCGGCGAGGCGCCGGGCCGCATCATCGTGACGACGTTCGCGAGCAACATCCACCGCGTGCAGCAAATCCTCACCGCCGCCGCGAACCACGACCGCCACGTGGCCCTATTGGGCCGCTCGATGATCAACGTGACGCAGCGTGCGAACGCGCTGGGCTATCTCCGGTTTCCGGAGGGCCTGCTCGTCGACATCGACGCAACCAAGGACCTGCCGCCCGAAAAGGTCGTGATCCTCGCGACGGGCAGCCAGGGCGAGCCGATGGCGGCGCTGTCGCGTTTCACGACGAGCGAGATCAAGGGCGTCTCGGTGAGCGAGGGCGACACGGTGCTGATCTCGGCGATTCCGATCCCCGGCAACGAGCGCGCCGTGGGCCGCATCATCAACGAGCTGATGCTCAAGGGCGCGAACGTGATCTACGAGAGCGTGCAGCACGGCACGCACGTCTCGGGCCACGCCAGCGAGGAAGAGATCAAGCAGATGATCAACCTCACGCGCCCCGAGTTCTTCGTGCCCATGCACGGCGAGCCGCGCCATCTGCTGCGCCACGCGGCGCTGGCGCAAAAGCTCGGCGTTCCGGGCGATCACGTCGCGGTGCTGCAGAACGGCGACGTGCTGGACGTCTCGCGGAGCGCGGGGCTGCAGATCGTCAATCGCGTGCCCTCGGGGCCGGTGCTGGTGGACGGCAACGTGCTGTACGACGTGGGCCGGGCGTTGCTGCGCGATCGCCAGCGCCTCGCGGCCGACGGCGTGGTCGTCACCGTCGTGACGCTGGATGGCGCCCTGAACCTTCTGGACGGCCCCGCGATCGAGAGCAAGGGCTTCATCTACACCCAATCGGACGGCTCGATGCTGCTCGACGAGGGCAAGCGGCGCGTGGTCGAGGTGCTCGACAGCTTCCGCGAGCGCGGATTGACGGACCGCGATCGCCTCAAACGGCAGATCGTCGAGACGCTCTCGCGCTACTTCAACGAGCAGACCCGGCGCAAGCCCGTGCAGCTGGTGATTCTTCAAGAAGCCCCCGCGCGCGCGCCCTCGCCCGTTCCGCAGGCCTGAGCCTGCCGCTTCATCCATCGCCTCTCTGGTGATTTTTGCTTCCGAAAAGGTCATCATCGCCCCAGGTGCGCGTCGCGCGTGCCCTTGAGGAGGTGCATGTATGCCGGATAGGGAAATGACGGACACCCAGGCGCAGATCGAGCCGCGGATCACGCTTGCCGGGCCCATCACGGAGGTCTACGACCTGGATCCGGATCAGGTCATCGAGCGCCTGAACACGCTGCGCGCCGGGGAGCTGGTCGCCGAGCTGCAGTATCGCCATCACGCCTACATGGCCATCAGCCTCGCGATGCCGGGCGTCACGGCCGAGTTTCTGGAGCACGCCGCAGTCGAGGCCAAGCACGCGGACATGCTCGCCCAGCGCATTCAGCAGCTGGGCGGCGATCCGGTCTTCGATCCCAACGAGATCGCCAAGCTCGCCGAGAAGATGAAGCTGCAGTGGGGCGATCCCCAGACGCTCGAGGAGATGATCGTCTTCGACTACAAGGTCGAGCGCGAGCAGATTCGCGACTACACGACGCTCATCCGCACGATCGCCTTCCACGACCCCACCACGCGCGGCATTCTGGAGAAGATTCTCGCGGACACTGAGGACCACGCGTCCGAGTTGCGCGACCTGCTCTCCAAGAAGGCGCACTAAAAAACGGCCCCCGACTTCGGGGGCCGTTCTCCATTCGATAACCCTAGATACCGTTCTTGAGGGCGTTGTCGATGTCGCCGCCCGAAGGGTTGTAGCCCGGGCTGTTGATCAACGAGGTGAGGTGATCGCGCAGCGCCTTGGTGT
Source organism: Oscillatoriaceae cyanobacterium (assembly GCA_036703175.1). GTDB lineage: Bacteria > Cyanobacteriota > Sericytochromatia > S15B-MN24 > JAQBPE01 > DATNPP01. The sequence continues at coordinate 2,384 of DATNPP010000253.1, read as the reverse complement.
CGCCGTCGCCGTAGTTGGTCAAACGGGCGTTGACCAGGCTCTCGAGGGCCTTCGCCATCGGCGTCGGATTGCCCTTGGCGTCGCGCAACGACTTCGGATCGCCATTGATCATCGATTCCACCGCGGCGCGCATCTCGGACGACGTGTTGTCGTTGTCGTTGATCGCGTCGCGAATGTGGCCCTTGAAGTCGTTCCAGTTCGGGCTCTTGCTGAGCGTGTCGTAGTTGTCGACCACGCTCTTCAGCACCGCCCCCTGGGCGTTGTTGAAGCCGTCATGCGTGCCGTGGAAATCCGCGAGGGCTTGCAGCGCCGCGTAATCCTGCTTCGAGTTCGCCTTGCCGAGCGCGTCGTTGAAGTCATCCGTGTCGCTGTCGTCGTCGAAGGCCTGGTGAATGTCGCTGCGGACGCCCTGGCTCACGCCGTCGGCCGCCGCCGTGTTCAGCACGTGCGCCATCTGGTAACAGCCGTTCGGGTGGTTGTCGTCGATGCCGGCCGCCGCGACGCGCGCGATGGTCCGGAAGGCTTCCGGCGACGAATCGCAGCCGCCGACCGCCTTTTGCAGATCCGAATAGGTATCCGTATTGTCCTGCAAGGCGTTGATCAGATTGGACTTGGTGTCGCCGCTCAGGTGCTTGGCATCGGGGCCGATCAGGGCGCTCAGGCCGTCGGCGCGAGCGAGCGAGGTCGGATCGCCGTTCTCCTTGAGCTGATTGACGATGTCCTTGACCGACTGCGGATCGGGATTGTTGTGGTCCAGGTTCTTGATCTCGCCGTTGATGTTGTCCTGCAGCCCCTTGTCCTTGATCCGCGCCTCGTTCGGCGTGGGGTACTTGGCCTTGAAGGCGTCTTGAAGGGCCTTCACCTTGCCCTCGAGCGCCTTGTGCTGCGGATCGTCCTTGGGCACCTTGGCGAGCGCGTCTTGCGCATTCTTGAGCGTGGTTTGATCGGCCGATTGCGCCTTTTGGTGCATATCCGGCTTGATCGGTGCGACGCCGTCGATCGTCGCTTTGTTGATCGTGTCGGCGGCCTTCGCTTCGCCCTTCGACGAGGTGTTGCCCGAGCCGCCGGTGGGGGCGGGAGCGGTCACCTTGACCGCGTCCGGCTGCCAGTGGTCGGGAATCTTGAGGGATTGGCCGGGCTGGATCACGCCGTCCGGCTTCAGTCCGTTGGCCTTGGCGAGCGCTTGCCAGTCATGAGGATGGCCGAGCTGCGTCGCGATCTTGATGAAGCCGTCGCCCGATTTCACGGTGTAGGGCTCGAGGCGGGGCTTGGCGCCCTGGCTCGACATCATCTTGTCGAACTCGCTCTCGTTCATGGTCGAGTTGCCATGTTCGCCGTTCGCGTTGTCCGTCGTGGCGTACTTCTCGTACAGCTTCTGCAGGCTGCCCTTGTCCTTGGCGTCGAGGCCGAGGTCCTTGGCGTGCTTGACGAAGTCGTCCTCGCTGAGCTTGCCGTCCTTGGTCGCCGTGTCCTGAAACTCCTTGTGATAGGCCTTCTGAGGATCCTTGGGAGCCTCGGGCTTCGGCTGCGGCTTCGGCTTCGGCGGCGGCGGCGGCGCGGGCCGAGTCGTTCCGTTCACTGAATCGTTCGCCATTGCACGTTTCCTTTCTCCAGCGGTCGGCTCCGTGAGCCGCCTCTCCATCTCGCTTGATTCGTTTAGTCTATATGCCACTGAAAGCCGCGCGACTGAGGTGTTTTAGCGAAGATTTAACAGAGGCCAAACACAGCGCTGCGAAAAGGCTCAACTCGGCGCGCCGCCGTCCGCATTGCCGAGAAAACCGGTGCCTCCCGTCTTGCCCTTGACGCCCGTCAGGCCCTTGAGCAACGAGAAGAGCTGGGCCTGCCGGCGCTTGCACTGGTCGATCAGCGCCTCGAGTTCGCCGCGCCGCATCTCGCGCTCGACATAGGCCGGATCGTCGAAGTTGGCCAGCTCGCCGGGCGCCAGGCGCTTCAACTCGGCGTTGTACTCGGCCACCAGAGATTGCTGATAGGAGCGCTCCTCCGTCACGAGCGCGTAGAGCGCGGGCTTGTCCTGAAAATCCGGATGGCCGGGCTCCTTCATGTAGGCCACGATGACGGCCATGCGCCGTTGGGAGGCCTCGGCGGCGGCCTGCGGATCGAGCACGGGCTGGGCCGGCTTGAGCGGCGCCGAGCGCGCCGGCAGCGGGCCCGAGCGCGGTGCTCCCGGGGCCCCGGGCAGCGGGCCCGATCGCGGCGCGGCAGGGACTCCGGGCAGCGGCGCCGAACGGGACGGTGCCGGCGATTCGGGCGACGGCTCCGCAGGCGCCCTTCCGGCCAGTGAGCCGGTATCCGCGGCCCGGCGCACCGGTGACGGCAACGGCCCTGAGGGCGCAGCGCCGCCGGGCGCACCCGGCAGAGAAAGG
>DATNPP010000112.1:0-3497 GCA_036703175.1 Oscillatoriaceae cyanobacterium | reverse complement strand
ACAGGGCTTCGGCGTCCCAACCCCACCCCAGGGGGAGGGGATAGCAGAACGCTCGGCGGCTTACGCCGCGAGCGCCGGCACGAAGCTCGAGAGCAGCGCGAGCATCTCGGCGGCCGTCTGGCACTTGTTCACCTTGGCGCGCAGCTCGGCCGAGCCGGGCAATCCGCTCGTATACCACGAGAGGTGCTTGCGGCTCTCCACGACCCCGAAGCGCTCGCCCTTGAAGGCCACCAGCTTCTCGAGGTGCCGCATCGCGACGCGCATGCGCTCTTCCAGGCTCGGCTCGGGCAGCAACTCGCCCGTGTGCAGGTAATGGGCCGTGCGGTGCAGAATCCAGGGATTGCCCATCGCCGCGCGGCCGATCATCACGCCCGCCACGCCCGTCTCGCGCATGCGCCGGCGCGCGGTCTCGGGGCTGTCGATGTCGCCGTTGCCGATAATCGGCAAATCGATCGTCTTGGCGATTTGCTTGATGGCCTCCCAATCCGCCTCGCCGCTGTAGAGCTGCTCGCGCGTGCGGCCGTGCACGGCGATCGCGTGGGCGCCGGCCTCCTGCATGATCTTCGCGACCGTCAAAAAGTTGCGCGAGTCCGCATCCCAGCCCAGGCGCATCTTCGCGATCATCGGAATGTTCGTCGCCTTGATGCAGGCCTCGAGCAATTCGCCGATGCGCTCCGGCGTGCGCAGCAGCGCGGCGCCGTCGCAGTTCTTGACGATCTTCTTGGCCGGGCAGCCGAAGTTCATCGAGAGGTAGTCCGCGCCGGCCTGCTCGATCATGCGGCTGCCGTGCGCCAACGCCTGTTCGTCGTGCCCGAAGATCTGAATCATCACGGGCCCGGAGACGCTCGGAAAGTCGATCATCTCCGTCGTGTGCCGCCCGCCGGCCATCAGCGCGGGCGCGCTGACCATCTCGGTCGCGAGCAGGCTCGTGGAATCGACTTCGCGGCAGACCTCGAGGTACGGGCGATCGCCCACGCCGCACATCGGCGCGAGCAGAACGTGGCTGTCGAGTGTCGTGTCCGCAATCCGCAGCGGCTCAAATTCCGCCATGGTCCCTCCCGCCGGAATCGCTTCCGGCGTCACCATTGTATCATGCGGCTCGGAGGGCCCTAGAGCATCTCCTTGAGCCAGCCGATCATCTTCTCGGCGGCGGGGTAGTGGCCGCCCTTGCGCTTGATGGCGTCCTCGAGGTTCTCGATCGCGTCATTCACGCCCTCTTGGCCACCCAGACGGTAGGCCTCGTCGAGCTTCTCGCGCACGCCCTTCTCCTTGAAGGTGAGCAGCGCCAGGGCGTGGTTGAACTTGCCCTGCGGCACGGCCTTGGCTTCCTTGCAGTAGTGCAGCGCGCGCTCTTTCTGGCCCGCGAGCGTGTAAAGCCAGCTGAGCGCGACGGCGACGCGAACGTCGAACTGCTCTTGCCGCAGCTGCTGGAAAAAGGGAATCAGGGCCTCGATGGCCTCGCCGGCCTCATAGCGCTCGATGCCTTTGGCGTAGCGCTCGTCGTAGGAAAGGGCGGTTTCGGTGGACATGTCTACCTCTCAATCAGCCCCCATTATAACAAAAAAGGGATGGGCCGCCCCCCATCCCTTCAATGCCGCATCATGCGAGTGTCAGCGGCTTGCCGCTCGGGTCGCGACGGATCTCGACGACCGGGTTGTTGAACACCTTCTCCAGCGACTTTTGCTGGTTCCGCAAGCGCTGCAGCATGTAGTAGATGTAATCTCTGAGCTGCTGGCTGTCCGTCTCGATGATGATCTGCATCGAGTGTGGCGTCTCGATGTGTTTGAGCCGCAATTTGTGCCGATGCTCTTTTGCCAATTCCTCCAGCAAAAGGACCTCGGCCTTGGTACATGTCGCGAAGTAACTGGTGGACATATCCATAGACGTGCACCTCCCCCCCGCGCGACCCACCCGATGCCGGCGCCGCCCCCCGGCATGATCGGGTATTCCGGCCGCTGAGCGCACGGCCCCGCGCTTCCGCTTCGGGCCGCTGCCCCGCCGTTGGGGCCCGCGCTTTCCGCTCCCGTGTTAAGAAATGTAACCCCCGCTGGGGGCGAGAGTCAATGAGGGAGCGAGCCTTGCAACGCGCGCGAAAAAGCCCTCCCGATGGGAGGGCTCTGACTCCGGAGGTGGGAAGCGCCTTAGCGCTCCGTGTGAGGGGTGCCAATCAGGAACGTGCAGGCCTCGGCTTGATCCGAGTATCCGCGGTCGCCCTTGTTGGCCACCGGTGGCTTCTGCGGCGCTTGCGGCGCCGGTTTTTGCCGCCCGTTCCCCCTTCTGTCGCCCTTGACAGCGTGGAACATGGGGACTCCTTCTAAAGCCTCTCTGGGCTCTTTTTGATGGTTGATTAGTCTATCTTAACATGCCGGACAGGCGCTTGTAAAGTGACGCGTGACACTCTATGCAAAAACGACGATAAAACCGCGCCATTTCAGCAGATACAGACGAAAAAAAACCGGAAGCTTGCGCTTCCGGTTCGGGATTAGAGCGGGGCCGACGGGACTCGAACCCGCAACTTCCGCCGTGACAGGGCGGTGCTCTAACCGATTGAACTACAGCCCCTCGTTCCGAAGAACAGACACAGAATAGCATACCCCGCGGCGGGACGCCAAGGGGTTAAGCCTCGTTTGCCAAAACTTTACATTTGTGGGTGATCCGAACGCCCTTACAGGGCCTCGATCAGCGTGATGTAGATCTCCGCGAGCTCGACGGTCACGTAGTTCGGGCGATTGTCGTTCAGCGGCACGAGCACGAAATCCTCGCCCAGGTGCCGGGCGACGGCGAAGCCGGGGTCGTTCGTGTCCATCGGCACGACGCAGGGCACGTGGCGATTGATGCACTCGCCGCCGAAGCCGTGATCGCACACGGCCAACGCCGGCGGCGCGTCGAGGTCGTCCAGCATGGCGGCCATGGCGGCGGTCATGTGCGTGTGGTGAATGCCGCACGTGTCCGAGACGACCGCGACGCGGCCCACGTAGTCCAGATACCAGTCCTTTTGCACCTCGTTGCCGGCCGCCGGCGTCGGCACGGCGCAGCCGTGGGCCTGGAAGTAGGCCGCCAGGCGGTTGTAGCAGTTGATCATCGAGCCCGAGTGGCCGGCGCCGAAAATCACGGTGCCGCGGCGATCGCGCACCTCGCGCATCAGCGTCGCGCCCTCGATCAGGCCCTCCAGACACGCGGCCGGGCTGATGTAGTTGGGGCCCTTGGTGTGGCCGATGTCCTTGGAGCACTTCGTGATGTCGGCGACCAGGGCGAGCACGCCCTCGCGGGTGAGTTTTCCGGCCTCGACGGCCCGGATCACCGAGTGAATGCCGAGCGTGTAGAAGGGCTGGTTGTCCAGCAGCTTGTCGATCGCGGCGAGGTTGGCCTCGCGCGAGTGCGAGAGCTCGTCGCCGCACAGGCGCAACTCACAGAGCCGCTCGATCAGGCGCTCGGCGAGCTCGGGGTCGAGCCCGGGATGGGTTGTCGTTGCTTTCATGGCACTTCCTCCCGTTACT
>DATNPP010000249.1:0-7299 GCA_036703175.1 Oscillatoriaceae cyanobacterium | reverse complement strand
AGCCCGGATCGACGTCCGAAAGGTACAGCTCGGACTTGTGGCGCACGAGCAGATTGCGCTCCATGATCTCCGAGTACAGGTGCTCCTTGCCCTCGAGCGGGCGATCGTCGTGCAGCGCGAGCTCGTACTCGAGCTTCGAGGAGTAGCGGCGCAACAGATAAAACAGCACCGTGTAGGCGTACTTCTGGAAGTCGCGGATCACCGGATCCGGCATCTCCAGGTGCTGCTTCAACCAGCCCGCGTCGAGCGTGAGCAGCTCCATCGTGAACGCGAAGCACTCCGTGACGGAGTAGTCGCCGAGCCAGCGGAACTCGTAGGGCAGATTCGGATTGGTGTTGCCGAAGTGCTCGGCGTGCCCGCTCTCGTGCAGAATGGCCGCGTAGTCGTCGCGACCGCCCTTCGGCTGCACCACCAGGTAGACCTCGTCCGGCACCTGGGCGGCGACCACGAAGGCACGCGGGCTCTTCGTCGGGCGCTTCTCGAGGTCGAGAATGATGTTGCGCTGGGAGTCGAGGTCGAAGCCCAAATTCGTCAGCGTGTTGACGAGCGTCGACTTGAGCCTGGATTCCGGGAAGTAGGCGTCGAACTTGACGGCGCGCATGATGTAGGTGATGTCGTGGCGATAGCACTCGCTGGGAGCCGCGCCCATCTCGTCGCGCGTCCACTCGTCCAACCGACGCGCGTAGAGCTCCTGCGTGTCGCGCATGAACTGCTTCATCATGGTGCCGAACGAACGGAAGTCGACCTGCTTGAGCTCGGAATAGAACTCGGTGTAGCCCGGGTATTCCAGATCGTCGCGAATCAGCTCGCGCACGCGGTTCAGCGAGGCCATGCGCAGCGGATTGATCGCGCGGATCACTTCGCCGCGCGCGTTGTCGATCTCGAGCCGGCGCAGGCGATCGCGCTCGTTGCTCTGCATCGAGGAAGCCTGACGGAAAGGCACTTCTTGCCCGTCGATCGCCACCGTGCGGCGCGACTCGGCGGTCGCCACCGCGTCGTCCAGCTCGGAGGTCGCCGTGTTGATGTAGCCCTCCAGGCAATCGCCCAGCAAATAGGCCAGCTGGCGCTTCTCGGTCGGATCGTTCGTCGCGCGCAGCGCGTCGCGAATCGTGATCACCACGTCGCGGCTGTTCAGCGCGTCGTACTGATTGAGCACCGACGCGAGATCGAGCGTGTCTTTCAGGCCCGCGCCGTGGGGATAGTACTCCCGGCCGATCGCCTGGTTACGCGCTTCCGCGAGCTGGCGGATCTGATCAAGCTGCATCCTCGAAAACTCCTTAAAACCGACAAGAACCTAGAAAGAATAGAGAGTGAACCGATCCTCGGGGACGACCACGTCGTCGGGGTTGAACCACTCATCCAAGTTGCGGAACACGAGGATCCTGAGCTTGCCGGTGGTGTACCGATAGTGAATGTGCCGCTTGATTGAAGCCACGAGTCTGTCGAGATCGATGTCCTCGCGCACCAGCACGACTTCTTCCGCATCGCTGTGCTTGAGCACGTAGGCCACGTGATCGATCGGAACCTCGCCGCATTGTGCCCAGAACTGCACGTCGCCCGTCAACGCGAGGCTCGCGACGTCCGGCTGATACTTGCAGTCGAGGCGCGGCTCGAGCTCCAGGGGGTACTGCCGGTGATAAAGCGCATACACGAGTATCTTGCATGTGACATGGTGCGTGCTCTCGCCCTTGTGCTTGAACAGGTGCACCGTCTGGCCTTCGACCCGGAAGCGCAGCTGGCGCTGGCCAGCGAAATCCTCTCGGAGGAGCGTCATCCCACCACTCGCTTTCCCGAGCCCCGGCTCCGAGGCCCTGGTCGGCGATTATAGCAAGGTCCCGCCCAAAGACCAAGAACGAGGCAGCACAAGACTTACGCCTCTGCGCTTGCCTACCTTATGCCCAGCTTCATGCGTTTCTAACCTTTCAGCGGCTCGTAGTGGGCGCGAACGCCCCCTCCACAGGGCCCAGTCTAGCAGTCCGCCTATCACGAGAGACGTTAAGCTGGGCCTAAGGCCGCAACGCCGAGCGCTTGCAGCGACGGCAACGGGCGACGGCAGCTTCGCCAATCGATCCCCGCGCGCATGCAGGCCAGCACGCCGGCCGCCTCGAGGTAGTTGTCCACCTCGACGACGCCGCGCAGGCCCAACGACGCCGCCGTCACGCCGAGCACCGTGGCGTTCTCGCGCACGGCCAGAATCGTCACGCCGCGCGCATGCGCCGCGAGCACGCCCGGCCCGCCGAGGCATCCGGCCGGCACGACGAGCGCCGAAGGCGGCGATATCAGATCGTCCGCGCGCGCCTCGCCGGGAGTTGCGAGGCGCGGATGGCGCGAGAGTCCGCGCAGGATGCACGGCAGATAGGTGTGGCCCAGGTACTCGGCGGCGGCGCGGGGATCCACCAACGCCGGCGGAACGGGATCGAAGGGCAGAATCGGCGCGTGGGCCGCGGGCACGCCCAGCTCGGCCACGATCACGTGGGAGAGAATCGCCTCGAGCCCACCGATCGGATCGACGCCCTCGCCGCGCTCATACGCCTGCTCCTGGCTGTCGCTCGGCGCCCCCAGATCCGCCAGGATGGCGATCGCCTCCGCCCCGTCCGCAATCAGCGACCGTGCCCCTTCGAGCAGCGCGGCCACGTCGGCGACGCGCCCCGCCGAAGCGCCGCTCGGTAGCGTCTCCAAGGCGCAGCCGAGGGGCCGCGGCGTGAAACGGTAGCCCACGATCGACAGGCCGTGGACGGCCCGCACCGCGTTGGCCGCGTTGAGCAGGCTCTCCAGCGTGCCCGCCGGCTGCCGTTCGATTGCCCGATCGATAAGCAAGCCCACCCGCTGGCCGCGCGTGGGTCTCAAAACCCATTGACCGGCAAGCCAGCCGTCGAGGGCGAGCCCCTCGACGTAGAAGGCGTTGGCCGGGCAATCGAAGAGGTTGGCGGCGTTGAGCGCGTTCGGATGGGTGATCAGGCGATCGCACACCGAGGCGAGCAGATGCGCCACGGGCGTCGCGTCTCCAGCGAAGCCGCCGATGGCCGCCCCGACGCCGGTCGGAATCAGATGGACGACGTCGAACATGGCACCAGCCGAGCCCCTTCTACGATCCAGGCCTCCGCCTCGACGGCCACGACCGCCCAGCGCACGACGCCCGCGCCCAGCGCCGCGGCGATCGCCTCAAAGGGGGCCGAATGGGGCTTCGGAAGGCGCTGCACGAACGGCTCGACCGCCATCGTGCTCAATGGCAGCCGCCTTTTGAGCCACAATCGCAAGATCCGCCCGAAGAGGCTGCCTTGCGGCGCGTGCGGGCGAGGAGCGTTCTCAGCGGCCCTCGCAGCAGCAATCCGGCGGCGGCCGCGACGACCGCGAGCGCGGCGGGCGTCTGCCAGTCGATCACAGCCAGAGCCTCCCCAGCTGATACGTCACGAGCGCGGCCACGTAGGCCAGCATCGTCTGGGCGGTGAAGGCGAGCGCCGGCCAGCGCCAGGAGCCCGTCTCGCGCCACATGACGACCAGGGTCGAGGCGCATTGCAAGCACAGCGCGAAGAAGACCATCACGGAGAGCGCCACCGGAATCGTGAACTCCGGCGAGCCATCCGGCCGCTTGCCCGCCCGCAAAGCGTCACGCAGACTGCCGTCGCCGGCCTCGACGTCGCCGCCCAGGCTGTAGAGCGTGCCGAGGGTCGAGACGATCACCTCGCGGGCCGGAAAGGAGGCCATCACGCCGGTCGTGATGCGCCAGTCCCAGCCGAGCGGGGCGAAAGCGGGCGCGATCGTGCGGCCGGCGCGGGCCAGGTAGCTGTCCTCGATGTAGGCGCCGTCCTCGGCCGCGTCGAGCTTGTGCAGCTGTTCGACCTGGGTCGGCGCGAGCGCAGCGCGCGCGGGGGCGAAGCGCTGGGCGATCGCCGGATTGTGCGGAAAGTAGGCGGCCGCCCAGACGATCACGGCGACGAAGAAGATCGTGCTGCCGGCGCGCTCCAGGAAGTGGCCGCTCTGATGCCAGACGCGCAGGCCGACGACGCGCCAGCTGGGCAGCTTGTAGGTGGGCAGCTCGAGCAGGATCGTGGGCGTCGCGCCGCGCAGCACCGAGCGCTTGAGCACCCAGATGAGCGGGATTGCCAAGACCGCGCCGAGAATATAGATCGCGAAGAGCACCAGGCCCCGGGTGTCCATTCCGAGGAACCGTCCGGCCGGTATGAACGCGCCGATCAGCACGGTGTAGACCGGCAGACGGGCCGAGCAGCTCATGAGCGGCAAGGCCATGATGGTCGCCAGGCGATCGCGCCGATTCTCGATCGTGCGCGTGGCCATGATCGAGGGCACCGCGCAGGCGAAGCCCGAGAGCATCGGAATGAAGGACTTGCCCGAGAGCCCGGCCTTGCCCATCACGCGATCCATCAGAAACGCCGCGCGGGCCATGTAGCCGCAGTCCTCGAGAATGCCGATGAACAGGAACAGAATCGCGATCTGCGGCAGAAAGGTCACCACGGTGCCGATGCCGTTGATCACGCCGTCGACCAGCAGGCTCTTGAACGCGCCGTCCGGCAAGAAGGCACCGACGAAGGTCCCGAGGTGGGAGAATGCCGCCGTGATGCCGTCCTGCAGCGGCGCGCTCCACGCGTAGATCGACTGGAAGACGAGCGCCATGACGAAGGCGAAGAGCAGCAGGCCGAAGACCTTGTGCGTGAGCAGCGTGTCGATCCGCTCGGAGAAGGTCGTGACGCGCACCTTGGGGCGCACCAGCACGTCCGCCAGGCGCTCGTGCACCCAGCGGTAGCGCACGCGCGCTTCGTGCGCCGCGAGCACCGGCAGCGCGCCCACGCGCTCGCGGGCGCCTTCGAGGTACGCGGCCGCCTCGGGGCAGCGCGCGAGCAACTCGCGCTCGAGATGACCGCCGTCGTCGATGAGCAGGCGTTCGGCCAGCAGCGGCCCCCATTGCTCGCCGTGCGCGCCGAGCCAGGCGACGAGGGCATCGCGCTCCGCGGCGATCGCCGCGCCCAGATCGGGCGCCGGCGTACGTGGCGTCGCGCGCTCGGCGACCATGCGCGCCATCGCGGCGCGCAGCTCGGCGATGCCGGACTTCTTGGCCGCGTTCACCGCAATCACCGGCACGCCGAGCTCGGCCTCGAGGCGCGCGACGTCGACCTTGAGCGCCTGGGCCTCGGCCACGTCGAGCATGTTCAGCACGGCGATCGTGGGCAGATTCAACGCAAGCACCTGCGAGAACAGGTACAAATTGCGCTCGAGGTTCGAGGCGTCGAGCAGCACCAACAAGCCGTCCAAGGGCATGTCATAGGCGCTCTGCGTCAGCACGGAGAACGCCACCATCTCGTCGGGCGAGTGCGGCGAGAGCGCATAGATGCCCGGCAAATCCACCAGCTCCACCGCCGTGCCGTCGAGTTCGACGCGGCCGAGCTTCTTGTCGACCGTGACGCCGGGATAGTTGCCGATGCGCTGATTGAGGCCCGTCAAGGCGTTGAAAAGCGAGGTCTTGCCGACGTTCGGATTGCCGACGACGGCGAAGCGCGCCAGACGCAGGCTCGTCGCGGTCGTGCTCATTGCGGATAGACTCGAATGCGGGACGCCTCGGCGGTGCGCAGCGAGAGCGCGTAGCCCATCACGCGGATCTCGAGCGGATCGCCCAGCGGCGCGCGGCGCACCAGCGTCACCTCGCTGCCCTCGATCAGGCCCATCTCGTAAAGGCGCTGGATCATCGGCCCGCGGCCCTCGAGCGTCATGATGCGGGCGCTGTCGCCAGGACGCAGATCCGCCAGGGTGGCCGCATGCGCGGGCGCGGGCGCCGGCTTTCCGAATCGCTGCGCCAGCCAGGGCAGCAAGCCCGTTTGCTGTTTGACCGTGCGGATCACCTGCGTCCTCCCTTTAGCTGGCACTCGGGGCAGAGGCCGTAAACCTTGTATTGCACGTCGATCATCGTGAAGCCATGGCCTTCGCTCACGCTGAGCCCGAGGCCGTAGAGCTCGTCGTGCTCGAACTCGATCGCCTGGCTGCAGCCCACGCAGATCAGATGGTGGTGCGGGGCCGCTTGCGGCGAGCTCAGCTCGTAGTGCTTGTGGCCCTCGGCGAAGTCCAGTTCGCGCAACAGCCCCAGGCTGGCGAGCAGCTTGAGCGTCCGGTAGGCCGTGGCGAGGCTGATGCCGCTGTCTTGATTCTTGAGGTGCTCGTAGAGCTCCTCGGCGCTCAGGTGCGTGCCCTCGGGCAGATCCTGAAAGATTTGCAGGATCGTCTCGCGCTGGGGTGTCAGGCGATAGCCCCGGCGGCGCAGATCTTCTTGGACTTCTGTCAGGTTGGCTCGCATGCCCTTCGTCTCGGCGTTCGCAGCCTAATGAGAATTATTAGCAATTAGATTGTCGCTCTAGCTGAGAATAATTGTCAATAGGGCAAAACAAACAAACCTCCTGGGATTGCTGGAAGGCCGCGCCGTAAAAGGCCGATCGCGTGCGGACTTAACAAAACGCAAGGCCTGAGACTTCGCTCCTTCGGTTTAAGCGCCGCTCGCCGTGGCCATGAAATCGGTATCACGGTGAGGAAGAATTCATGACCACGATCAAGAAGCGACTGCTCGGCGCCGCCATGACGGCCGGCATTCTCGGCGTCGGCTGCTCCACGGCCACCGCAGTCACGCCGCCGACGGACTTCGCGGTGCAGTCGCATCTGGCGCAAACGCCCATCGAGCAGGCCCTCTCTCAGGCGAGCGCCTACTTCATCACGCAGTACCACCACGCCGTGTACAATCCGACGGCCGAGGGCGACAACAACGCCAACTGCGGGCCCACGTCGCTCGCGATGGCGCTCAAGGCCTTCGGCGTCGCCCCTTCGGGGCTGACCGACCCGGCCCACGCCCAGGATCTGATTCGCGACGTCCGCGTGGCCATGACCGGCCAGGACGACGAGGACTCCTGGACCTACCCGGCTCAAGTCCAGCAAGCCGCGCGCAAGTTCGGCCTGCAGAGCGACATGGTCTACACGCTCGCGGACATCAAGCAGGCGATGAGCCAGCCCGGCCGATTGATGGTCATCAACATTAATCCGAGCCCGGCCTACATCGACCAGCTGGTCGTGAACTTCAACGGCGGACACTTCGCGTTGCTGACGAAGATCGACGGCGACAAGGCCTATCTCAACGATCCGCTCGCGACGCAGCCGATCGTCATCTCGCTCGAACAGCTCAACAAGGCGCTGACGACCCCGCTGGGACAGGATCCCGACGGCCATCAGGTCGCGGCGTTCGACGGCGGCGTGCTGCTCTGGAAGAACTCCTAGGACGCTCATTCGTCCCCCTCTCCCCGGCGGGGG